>DFZJ01000068.1 GCA_002382045.1 Syntrophaceae bacterium UBA4059 | reverse complement strand
TGGTTTACAGAATGTTCGATTTCCGAATGAAGGCGGACTGCCTCCCGGCATCGTTGTTGCGGATTTAAAGAAATGGCATCTGTCCAAGCCGCGCAATGAGCTGTTGGCCGACGTTTTTTTCAAAGCGGGCATGATTGAAGCCTGGGGCCACGGCACGGTCAAGATTATTGACGAATGCAAAAAGGCCGGATTGCCCGAGCCGGAATTCAGAGAGGAGTTCGGCGGATTATCGGTCCATTTCATAAAAGCAGACAAATCTCAGGAAAAGGTCCAAGTTGGGGCCCAGTCGAAGGCCCAGTCAGAAAGAATACTTATTATCCTGTCGCGGTCAGAGGCATCGGCAAGTGAAATGTTGTCAGCACTTGGGCTTAAATCTAAAACAGGATATTTGAAAAGGGACATAAAGAGACTGATGGATGAAAATCTAATGGAATATACCATTCCCGATAAACCCATCAGCCGTCTGCAAAAATACCGTCTTACCGACAAGGGTCGGCAACTTCTGGCCGGGATGAGGGGAGCCAAAAGGAAATCAATTAATAGTCAAGATACATCTGAATAAAAAATTATAGATATGGGGAAAGGAGGCGGCCGTCTCTTTTTCCCATATTTTATTCTTGCAATCTTATCAAGAAGTTGTAATATTCATCGCGCTTCATCAGCGCAATATCAAAAGATCAGAAGGGGCGAAAAGCTTATATTTCAAGATATGATCCCAACGCAATCCTAAAGCAGTGACCCCAAAATATTACAGGGGTGACATCAACAGGGCATTGTGATTGCTGACATGCGGGCAAATTTGGAGAATAACTATGGCGAATAATCCCAACACAACCAAAGAGCAGGAACGCGCCGAACTGCACCGCGCCATCTGGCAGATTGCCAACGATCTGCGCGGCAGCGTGGACGGCTGGGACTTTAAGCAATATGTTTTGGGGATGCTTTTCTATCGTTTCATCAGCGAAAATCTCGTAAGCTACATCAATGAAGACGAACGGCGAAGTGGCAATAAAGACTTTGACTACGCCAAGCTCTCGGATAAAGAAGCAGAGTTCGGCCGTGCCGATACGGTAAAGGAAAAAGGGTTCTATATTTTACCGAGCGGGCTTTTTGTCAACGTCCGCGCCAAAGCGCGCCTTGACGCAAACCTCAACGAAACGCTGGCTGCGGTATTCCGCAACATTGAAAGTTCCGCCAAAGGTTCGGACAGCGAAGATGATCTTAAAGGCTTGTTTGATGATCTTGATGTGAATGCCGGCAAGCTTGGTCCAACGGTAGAAAAAAGAAACCAAAAACTGGTCAAGCTTCTGGAGGCAATCGGCGACCTTAAGCTGGGCAACTATTACGACAACACGATTGACGCCTTTGGCGATGCCTATGAGTTTTTGATGACCATGTACGCCGCCAATGCAGGCAAGTCCGGCGGTGAATTCTTTACCCCGCAGGAAGTCAGTGAGCTGCTGGCCGAGATTACCACAGTCGGCAAAAAAGAAGTCAATAAGGTGTATGACCCGGCCTGCGGTTCCGGCTCTTTGCTCCGCAAATTTGTTAAAGTTCTGGGCAAAGAAAACGTACGCTTAGGCTTCTTCGGGCAGGAAATAAACCTCACCATATACAATCTCTGCCGTATCAATATGTTTTTGCACGACATCAACTACAATCACTTTGATATTGCCCATGGCGACACGCTGACCGACCCCAAGCACTGGGATGATGAGCCTTTTGACGCCATCGTTTCCAATCCACCCTACTCCATCAATTGGGAAGGCGACAGCAATCCGCTTCTGATCAACGACCCGCGCTTCTCACCAGCGGGAGTCTTGGCGCCCAAGAGCAAGGCCGATCTTGCCTTTACCATGCACATGCTTGCCTGGCTCTCCACCAGCGGCACGGCGGCGATTGTTGAATTCCCCGGCGTGCTCTATCGCGGCGGCGCTGAGCAGAAAATCCGTAAATATCTGGTCGATAACAATTACATCGATGCCGTAATTCAGCTTCCGCCCGATCTTTTCTTCGGCACGACCATCGCCACCTGCATTATCGTGCTCAAAAAAAGCAAGAAGGACAACAAAACCCTCTTTATCGATGCGTCTGCTGAGTTTGTCCGTGGTGGTAACAAAAATAAATTAAGCGAAGTAAATCGCACTAAAATTCTGAAAGCGTTTATCACGCGTAAAGACGCAGAATATTTTGCCAAGCTGGTAGATAATAAAACCATTGCCGATAATGACTACAACATCGCCGTATCCAGCTATGTGGTGAGTGAGGATACCCGCGAGGTGATCGATATTGCAAAACTCAACGCAGAGATTGCGGGCATTGTTGCAAGGCAGCATGAACTGCGCAAGGCGATTGATGAAATTGTCGCGGATTTGGAAGGAAGCCGGCAATGAAAAAAGAGGAACAAAATAATATCATTATTTATAAAACTGAAGACGGAAAAACTGACATTAAAGTCCGGTTTGAAAATGAGGATGTGTGGTTAAGCCAACAGCAAATGGCGGAACTATACCAAACATCACGAACCAATATCGTCGAACACATTAAACACATTTTTGAGGAAGGGGAATTGACCGCAGAGGCAACCTGTCGGAAATTCCGACAGGTTCAGACAGAAGGCAGCAGAAACGTAGAAAGGGAAATCCCTTTTTATAACCTCGACATGATCATTTCCCTCGGGTATCGTATAAAATCCCGCATTGCCACCAATTTCAGGATATGGGCGACAAAACGATTAAATGTTGATATAGTGTTGATATAGGGACGTTGTTAACTTATTAACTTATTCCTTGATGTTGATATAGGGACGCTGTGTTGATAGGTGATATAGGGACGCTGTTAACTTATTAACTTATTCCTTGATCATGGTTTAAATAACGTCTAATAAAACAACCATGCCTGGGGGATCACGCATAGATGCCGTTGGCGCCGTGCACCATATGATGGTTCGCGGGATTAAGCGCAGGAAGATATTCGACGGGGATGCCGACCGCAATAGCAAATCCAGCCGACGGCCTGCGGCCGCGGCTGATCAGCATGTCGGGCATCAATATCATTGACAAACCTTATCGATCATGATATCGTAGCACATGTTATATCGATGGAGGTATTAGCATGCAAACGGTAACCGTATCACCAAAATATCAAGTTGTTATACCAAAGACTGTCAGAGAGGCATTGAAGCTTCATCCGGGCCAAAAAATGCAAATTGTTGAATATGCTGGTCGCATTGAACTTATACCGGAACGTGACATTAAAGAGCTCCGTGGATTTCTCAAAGGCATCAACACGGAATTCAAGCGCGAGGAAGATAGATTATGAATATTGTGGATTCTTCAGGCTGGCTTGCTTATTTTGCTGATGAAATAAATGCAAAGCATTTTATGGCACCATTGAGTAATCCAACCATGCTTGTAGTTCCTGCGATAACCATATACGAAGTCTTTAAAGTCATTCTGCGGGAATCCAGTGAGAATGAGGCATTGCAGGCTGTTGTTGCCATGCAAAAAGGTGAAGTCATAGATTTAAATATATCACTGGCACTGGCCGCAGCAAGACTGAGTCTGGAACATCGGCTTCCAATGGCAGACAGTATTATTCTTGCAACGGCCCAAGAATTCAAAGCGACTATATGGACTCAAGATGTGGACTTTAAAAATATAAATAAAGTCAAATATTTTCCAAAGAAATAAAAGCACAACAACATCATTCCACCCGATCGCTATGCTCCGGCTGATTTCGTCGTTGGCGAAGCGGGAGGGAAAAAGCATGATGGTGTCCTCGAAAACAATCGCAGCTTTGCGGAATGAAAGTTCACTGGACAAGTACTGCTGAAGGATATCTCGATGCCATCTTCAACTATATTGCACTCATCGGAAGAAGCTGATGACTGATCCGGGCCAATCCATTCAAATGAATTTAAACAACATGAACTTTCCCCGTCAGTTGGAGGCCGATGGCAGCGCGGAAAAAATCCGCGAGGCGCTTGCCGTGCGGCAAACCAGGCTTGGGGCGGAAGGTCAGATGGAAGTGCCGGTCCTGGGCGTCAGCAAAACGCTTGTCGAGGCGATCAAGAGGGCCAGGATGCAAAGGCGCGTCCGTTTCGGGTTTGATGATATTTTCGACAAGCTGGCCGCGGAAAAAAAAGGCATCGACGAATTGCTGCAAAAAACAAAATCGCCGCAGCAGGATCGCATCTCCCGTCTTCTCCTGTTTTCCAATGATGGCGTGGAGCGTCTCTATCGGCATATCGAGCAGACCCTGACTGAGCACCATTTCCGAATCCTGGGCTGCCAGTTGGATATCGACAGTAAAAGTCTGGGACAATTAATCACCGGCAGAAGTTCCGCCATTAAAGTTATCTTGGTGGAGCACAAGGACGCGGTATCCGATGTTTTGCGCGCGCTTGTTGAAAGCGACCAGTAATTTGTAAGTTGCATAATTTACGTCTTTTGAGTATACAAGCGGCGTCTACTGAATGACAGACAGATCAATGTATTCGATAAAACAAGGTAAATCATGGCAGATAGAATTGAAGTTGGTTTTAAAGTTGGCATTCGCGACGCTCTGGGCGAAAAGACCCAAAAGCGTATTATTCAAAATCTGGCGCTGGCGGTGGCCCGTGTCGCCACGATCGAAGTCTATACCATCGCCGGAGAACTGAACGCCGACGAGTTGCAGGAAGCGGCCCAAGGGCCCCTTTCCGATCCGGTCATTCAGGAGTTTTCCATCAACCGGCCGCTGGCGAAAAATTTCGACTGGCTCATCGAAGTCGGCTTTCGTCCCGGCGTGACCGACAATGTCGGTAAAACCGCGCGCGAAGCCGTCACGTTATTGCTGGGCGACCAGATCGGTGGTCGGAAAGTCAGTGTTTATACCTCCCGCCAGTATTTGATCAGCGGGAAAATTTCTCAGGCGGATGCGGAAAAAATCGCCGCAGGTGTTCTGGCCAATGACCTGATCGAGCGCCATCAGGTGATCTCCGCAAACCACTTCGATTTTAAAAAAGGATTGCCGGCCTACGTTCCGCAGGTGATGGGCAAAGACGAACCGCAGGTGGAACAAATCAATCTGGCAACCGTTGACGCGCAGGGCCTTTTAAAAATCAGCCAGGAAAAACTGCTGGCCCTGAATCTGGAAGAGATGCGGAAGATTCAATCCTATTACCAGAATCCCGCCGTGATCAAAGCCCGCAAAAAATTCGGGCTGGATGAAAACACCACCGATGTGGAACTGGAATGCCTGGCGCAAACCTGGTCGGAACACTGCAAACATAAGATATTCAACAGCCGGATCGATTATACCGACGGCCGCCATCATTTGAAAATTGATTCGCTTTTCAAAAAATATATTAAAGGTTCGACCGCCAAAATCCGCAAAGCCAAAGGCAAGAAGGATTTCTGCCTTTCCGTTTTTGTGGATAACGCGGGGATCATTAAATTCAACGACAATCACAATCTGGTTTTTAAAGTGGAGACGCACAATTCACCTTCCGCGCTTGATCCCTACGGCGGCGCCCTGACCGGCATTGTCGGCGTCAACCGCGACCCGTTCGGCACGGGCATGGGCGCAAAATTGATTTTCAATACGGATGTGTTTTGCTTTGCCTCGCCTTTTCACAAGAAGAAACTGCCGCCCCGCATTCTGCATCCCCGCCGCATCTACGAAGGCGTGCGCGAAGGCGTGGAGCACGGCGGCAACAAAAGCGGCATTCCCACGGTCAACGGCAGCCTGGTTTTTGATGAAAGGTATTTGGGCAAACCATTGGTGTATTGCGGCACCGCCGGAATTATGCCCGCGAAGCTCAATGGCAAGCCGACCCACGGCAAGGAAATCAGACCCGGCGATGTCATCATCATGACGGGCGGCAGAATCGGCAAAGACGGTATTCACGGCGCGACGTTTTCCTCCGAGGAACTCCACGAAGGATCACCCGTCACCGCCGTGCAGATCGGCGACCCGATCACCCAAAAGAAAATGACGGACTTTCTGCTCGTCGCCCGCAACCGCGGCCTGTATCGCGCGCTGACCGATAACGGCGCCGGCGGGCTTTCTTCTTCATTGGGAGAAATGGCGACTTATTCCGGCGGCTGCGAAATTGATTTGTCACTGGCGCCCCTAAAATACGCTGGGCTTCAGCCTTGGGAAATTCTGGTATCGGAAGCGCAGGAGCGCATGTCGCTGGCCGTCGATCCCAAAAAAGTCGATAAGTTTCTGGAACTGGCCCGTAAGATGGGTGTGGAAGCCACGGCCCTGGGCAAGTTTACCAAATCAGGGCTATTTCATGTCCGCTATGGCGCAAAGACCGTAGCCTGTCTGGATATGAAATTTATGCATGACGGCGTTCCGCAGATGAAATTGCAGGCGAAATGGATCGCGCCGAAAAATGCCGAGCCGGAATTTGCCGAACCGGCCAACTTCAACAAAGCGCTGACTCAGATGCTGACGCGTTTGAATATCTGCTCGAAAGAATCCGTTGTCCGTCAGTATGATCATGAGGTTCAGGGCGGTTCTGTGGTGAAGCCCATGGTGGGCGCGCAAAATGATGGTCCGTCGGATGCGGGCATTGTGCGGCCGCTTCTGGATTCGATGGAAGGTGTGGTTGTGGCGCATGGCATCTGCCCGCGCTACAGCGATATCGATGCCTATCATATGACGGCCTGCGCCATTGACGAAGCCATCCGCAATGCCGTGGCGGTGGGCGCCGATCTGGATCATCTGGCGGGGCTGGATAACTTCTGCTGGTGCGATCCGGTGCAATCGGCCAAGACGCCCGACGGCGAATACAAGCTCGCCCAGCTGGTGCGCGCCAATATGGCCATTTACGATTACACCACTGCCTTTGGCGTTCCCTGCATTTCCGGTAAAGACAGCATGAAAAACGACTACTCCATCGGTAAAACAAAAATCTCCGTTCCGCCGACGCTGCTTTATTCCGTCATCGGCAAGATTAAGGATGTCCGCAAAGCCGTGACGATGGATGCCAAGCGCCCGCAGGATCTGGTTTATATCATCGGTGAAACGCTCGATGAACTGGGCGGTTCCGAATGGTTTGCCGAGCAGGGCGCCGTTGGCAATAAAGTGCCGCAGGTGGATGTTAAAAAAGCCATCAAAAAATATCGCGCCCTGCACAAGGCAATCGGAGCGGGGCTTGTCGCTTCCTGTCATGATTGCTCCGACGGGGGCCTGGGCATCGCGCTCATCGAAACCGCGTTTGCGGGCGGCCTGGGGATGAATATCGATTTGAAGGATGTTCCTTACCGCGGAAAAAAGCGCAACGACTATATTTTATTTTCAGAAACAGCCAGCCGCTTTGTGGTCACCATCCATCCGAAAGACAAGGCGAAGTTTGAAAAAATTATGGCCGGAAACGACCTGAACGAAATCGGCTTTGTCTCAGGCGACGGACTCTTCCAGGTCAGCGGCCTTAATGGAAAACTGATCATCAAAGAAAAAATCAGCAAACTCAAAGATGCGTGGCAAAAGCCGCTTAATTTTTAGACAGGATTTATACAATGGCAAACAAAGTAAAAGCGATCGTCCTTACCGGCAACGGCACCAACTGTGAGATGGAAATGGCGCATGCCTGCAAACTGGCGGGGGCCGACAAAATCGACATCGTCCATATCAGCGAACTGCTCTTCGGCGAAAAGCGTTTGTCGGATTATAACTTTTTGAACCTGCCGGGCGGCTTTCTGGACGGCGACGATCTGGGTTCGGCCAAGGCAGGCGCCAACCGCTTTCTGCACGCGTCCATTTCCGGCGGAAGTGAAATGCTGATTGAAGAACTGCTCAAATTCATCAACGCGGGCGGCCTGATTCTGGGTGTCTGCAATGGTTTTCAATTAATGGTGAAGCTGGGACTGCTGCCCGCTTTGGGCAACAACTTCACCAGGCAGAGCGCCACGCTGATGTATAATGATTCAGGACGATTTGAAGACCGCTGGGTATATCTCAAAGCCAACGCGCAAAGCCCCTGCGTGTTCACGCGCAACATCGATGTTGTTTATTATCCCGTCCGGCACGGCGAAGGAAAATTTGTTCCGGAAAGCGACGCCATTCTTGAAGCAATCGAAGAGAAAAATCTTGTCACGTTTCAGTATTGCGACGCAAACGGTTCCATGACGATGGATTACCCGGCGAACCCCAATGGTTCAGCCCAGGCCATCGCCGCCATCTGCAATGAAACAGGCAGGCTCTTCGGTTTAATGCCGCATCCCGAAGCCTTTCTGCACCGCACCAACCATCCCCGCTGGACAAGAGAAGATTTGCCGGAAGAAGGCCAGGGTCTGGCGATTTTTAAAAACGCCGTCACGTTCATCCGCAGTAAAGAATTTTAGTTATTTCTGATTAGAAATTTTGGATAAGCTTCCCGAAGGGCGTTTCTAACAAGATTAGAGGCTGGTTCGTTCCATTTTTTCTGGTTTTTTTCCAGATAATCAGCAACGATGTGATATATTTTTTCCGGTGTGACGCCGCTGGGCATGGAGTAGTCGGAAACCGTTGCTTCGGCCACACCCTGAACATATCCCATATAATTTCCGGCCAGCAGATAGTCTGCTTTGGTATAATCTTTTTCTGCTTTTAAATACGATCTCATCCCATCGACAAGATCCTCCCCGTTCATGGCGAAGGCGGAATGACAGCAAAGGACAATTACGGCAAACAACACGATTACAGACAGTTTCTTCATAAGATCGCTCCTGGGGCTGATGCGTTGTGGGTTATGGGTTATGGATTTTCAAATGCTTTCTGCATAAATGCCGTTTCGCTTGCAGGTCTTTACCCAGACGACCAGTTCTCTATTGGCCATTTGAACACGTTTGGCTCTTTTGCTGAGCATGGACATTCAGTTTCTTCTTTTTCCCTTCAGCCCTTTTACCGGCTTTATCTTTTGCCATCGCTTGGCCGGACAATTGCTTTTCGGCGGCAACCTTACGCTCCGCCAGGGCCATGTTATCAAAAAAACATGTGACAATAAATAATGCCGCAACAGCCATGCCTGCATTTTTCATCATGTTTGCTTTCCTGATCATTTTCTTTACTTCAAAGCAATAAATCTCATCAGGAGGATGTCTTCAACATTCTGACGGGAATCCAGAACCGACAAAACATATACGCTATCTTCCGACACCCTGTACATCATACGCCACGGACCAATAATGAGTTCACGATATAACGTAATTCCCTGATCCTTCAACTCTGGAACAATTCGTCCTCGATCTGGAAATGTATGAAGATTTTCGGCTTTTTTTCTAATGTCACCGAATATTTTGTTTGCCTGGAGGGGGTTTTCTCCGGCAATATATTCAACAATATAAATGAGATCATTTTCCGCAGTTTCAGACCACCATACGTTATATGATTTTCTCATGCGACCTTTACTTTTAGAATATTTTCAAGTGCCGCAAAAACTTGTTTTTGGGATTTGAGCTTTCCCTTCTTAATATCCTCTTCGCCTTGAGAGAGCAGCTTGAGTATGCCTATCGCATTTCTGGTATTTTCATAGCTCTGGGGATCCTGGAGAACGGCTTTGAGTTCACCGTTTTGGGTAATCAGCACGGGACGATGCGTCTCATTAATTTGTTTTAACAATTCAGGCGCCCGCGCTTTTAAATAAGTAATCGGTTTTATATCTTTAGAAATATTCATATACACCCTCCAGTCTTTATATAGTACTACAAACAGACTGGTTTTCAAAGCACATATTTTCTGCCGGCAACGAATAGAGTTGGTGTGCTTTCCGATGGGGATAGAACATCTTCAGTAGATGCCCATCGCGCAGCCGCCGGCAAGTGTTCCGCCCAGTTCGCGGCATTGTTCCAGAATTTCTTCGGTGATTTTTCCTTTAGCGATAACCGGTGCAAAGACGGTTTTAAATTTGTAGCCCAGGGCGATGCGTTCGATGGCCCTAAGCGCGCCTGAACCGTCATTGCCCGCGCTGATGAAGACCACAAAAGGCTTGCGGAAAACCTTGTCTTGCGCCTCGCTATAAGTCCGGTCAAAGAAATCCTTTATCATGCCGGACATGTAGCCGAAGTTTTCCGGTGTGCCGATCGCCAGACCGTCGCAAGCGAGCAGGTCGTCGAGTGTGGCCTCTGAGGATTTTTTGAGAATAACCTCAACGCCGTCAATAGCCTTTGCGCCTTCAAAAACGGCGTCAGCCATTTGTTTCGTGTGGCCGGACTGGGAGTGATAAACGATCAGTATTTTAGTCATTTCCTTAAGGCATTTTATGGATAATGCCTAAAAAGCCATCCGGTTTTAACGATGCGCCGCCAACCAGCGCGCCGTCAATGTCTTCCATCGCGATCAAATCGGCGATATTTTCTGCAGTTACACTGCCGCCGTAAAGAATACGGGTATCAGCCGCCACGCAGCCGTAGATTTCAACCAGCAGGCGGCGGATGAAATTGTGAACGTCTTCGGCCTGCTCGGACGTTGCCACTTTGCCGGTGCCGATAGCCCAGACCGGTTCGTAGGCAATGACCAGATGATTGATTTGTTCAATACCAACACCATCCAGCGCTTTGCTTACCTGACGGTGGACAACGGACTCGGTAACGCCTTTGTTTCTTTCGCCGTCCGTTTCGCCGACGCAGACAATGGGCTTCAAACCGGAAGCCAGCGCTTTTTTCACTTTTAAATTGACCTGCTCATCGCTTTCATTGAAGTATTTGCGACGCTCGGAATGGCCGACAATCACATACGTGCATCCGGCGTCCTTCAGCATCAGAGGCGAAACTTCACCGGTGAATGCCCCCTTGTTTTCAAAGTACATATCCTGAGCGGCAAGTGATACGGCTGAACCTTTGATGACTTCACCTACGCTTTGCAGAGCGGTAAACGGCGGCGCCACGACGACTTCGCCGTTTTTCAAACCACTTGTGCCGTCTTTAATTGCCTGTGCCAGATGAACGGATTCACTGATCGTATTGTGCATTTTCCAGTTTCCGGCAACCATCCATTTTCTCATGGGTATCCTCCATTTTATCCCATCGTGGCGGGGAAAGCGTCAATATGCCGCAGCTTGCTGCGAGTTGGTTTATCCAAGCGCGGCCACTGCCGGCAGGGTTTTGCCTTCCAGAAGCTCCAGAAAGGCGCCGCCGCCGGTGGAGATATAGGATATTTTATCACTCTTGCCGGTCTTGTGAATGGCGGTATCGGTATCGCCGCCGCCGACAATCGTCAGCGCGCCGGACGCGACCACCGCATCGACCAGTTTGAAGGTGCCCGCGGAAAAAGGCGCGAGTTCAAACATTCCCAGAGGACCGTTCCAGACAATCGTTTTGGCGGTTTTGACCGCCTCAGAGAAGGCCGCGATTGTGGCGGGGCCGATATCCAGTCCCATCCAGCCTTCGGGAATATCTTTCACAGCAACAATATTTCTTTCGGCATCCGCTGACGGCGCCTGTGCGATCACCGCATCGACCGGCAGCAGGAATTGCACGTTTTTGGCTTTGGCTTTGTCCATGATCTTTTTGGCCAGATCCAGCATCTCGGTTTCACACAGGGACTTGCCGACATTGAACCCCTGGGCTTTCAGGAAGGTAAAGGCCATACCGCCTCCCACGATGAGGCGATCCACCTTATCAATGACATTTTCCAGAACCTTGATTTTGTCGGATACCTTGGCCCCGCCAATAATGGCGACCAGTGGCCGCAAAGGGTTGCCCATGGCCTGATTGAAATATTCAATTTCATTTTTTAAGAGAAAGCCCGCGGCGCACACGGGCACAAATTTGGTAATGGCGGTATTGGATGCCGCCGCGCGGTGCGACACGGCAAAAGCGTCATTGATATAGACATCACAAAGTTTGGCCAGTTCCTGTGCAAACGCATCGTCGTTTTTGTCTTCACCCGGATAAAAACGCAGGTTTTCCAGCAGAATGACATCGCCTGCCTTCATCGCGGCCACGGCCCGCAGGGCTTTTTCGCCGATACAATCTTCAATGAAGGGAACCTCCATTTTTAAAAGCGAGGCCAGAATCGGAGCGACCGGCTTCAACGAAAATTCGGGAACCGGCTTCCCCTTAGGGCGTCCGAGATGGGATGAGACAACCACTCTGGCGCCCTTTTCCCGGATGTAATTAATGGTGGCTAAACTTGCGCGGACACGGGTATCGTCCGTGACGTTGCCTGCTTTGTCCATCGGCACGTTGAAATCCACCCGCACCAATACCTTCTTTCCGCTAACATCAATCTGATCCAAGTACTTCATGCCTGTTACCTCTCTTTACCTATTTTTATTTCATGATGTACGACAGAAGCTCCAGCATGCGATTGGAGAAGCCCCATTCGTTGTCATACCATGAAAGTATTTTTACCATTTTGCCTCCAATGACGATCGTATTGGGCAAATCCACAATCGATGAATGCGGATTGCCGTTAAAATCGCGGGATACGAGTTCTTCTTCCGAACACATCAGAATGCCCTTCATCGATTTTTGTGAATACTCTTTGAGTTTTTCATTGATTTCCTGCTTGCTGGTTTCGCGCGACAAAGTCGCCACAAAATCGACGAGTGATACATTGGGTGTCGGGACGCGAATCGCCAGACCGTCAAGCTTGCCCTTCATTTCAGGCATCACTTCCGCAATGGCCCGGGCCGCGCCTGTTGTGGTTGGAATCATGGAAAGAGCGGCGGCCCGCGACCGTCGTAAATCCTTATGGGCTTCGTCGAGGACCACCTGATCGTTGGTAAACGAATGAATGGTTGTCATCAAACCGTATTCCACGCCAAATTCCTCATGCAGGATTTTCACAATCGGCGCCAGGCAATTGGTGGTGCAGGAACCCATGGAGATGACATGGTGTTTGCTTTTGTCGTAATCTTCGGCGTTAACGCCAAACACCAGGGTAACGTCCGGTCCTTTGGCGGGGGCGGAGATCACGACTTTTTTTGCTCCGGCCTTAAGGTGTTTTTCCGCGCCGTCGCGGTCGGTGAATCTTCCCGTGCTTTCCAGAACGACGTCCACACCGATGTCTCTCCAGGGCAGTGTTTCCGGATCGCGGATGGCAAAAGCCTTTATTTCTTTTCCGTCAACGATCATCGCGTTAGCCGTCGATTGGACGTCGGCATTCAGTGTGCCGTGTACGGAGTCGTATTTAAGCAGGTGAGCCATTGTTTTCGGGTCGGTGAGGTCATTGACCGCGACAAACTCGACATCTTTTGATTGATAACCGGCCCGGAATACCAGCCGGCCGATTCTGCCGAATCCATTAATTGCAACTTTTACGGCCATATTTCCTCCTCATGAATTAGTTGCGAAAGATTAAACAAAAGCCTGCGGGATGTCAACCCATTTCTCTTTAGCGACAATAGTTTAGGGCAGATAGAGCCGCCGATGAAAATTTGAGCACCTTGAAGTTCGGTCATGAATCTGTTAGGAAAAAATGCAGGATACGAATGAAATGAGCGATGAAAAATTATACATTGTCCTGATGGGACTGCCCGCCCGGGGTAAATCCACGCTGGGCGTGCGCCTTCGGGAGGCTTTTCGCAAAGATCACATTCATACCCGAATATTCAACAACGGCAATCTGCGCCGGATTTACCGTCCGCTGGCTGAGACGTCATGCGCTGAATTTTATTCTCCAGACAATCCGGCTGCCGTGGAGCTGAGAAAAAAATTCACCTGTATGAATATGGAAAAGGCGAAAGTCTATCTGCGTAATTCCGGGCAGGTGGCCATTCTGGATGCGACCAACGCGGGCCGCAGCCGCCGGGTGATGATTGAGGAATTTCTGAATGATCATCCCCTTCTCTTTATCGAGTGCGTCAATGACGACGAGGAGATTCTGAATCTGAGCGTTCTGGAAAAAACGAAACTGCCGGAATTCAGTCATCTGGAATGCAAAAAGGCACAGGCGGAGTTTTTGAAAAGAATTGATTACTATAAGATGATCTATACCCGTCTGAAGGCGGAAAGAAATTATGTCCGTCTGGATTCTCTGCAAAACAAGATTATCGAAGAGAAACATACCGATGCCATTCCCCTTTATGCGCGCCTGCGTGATTACCTGGTGACCGACGAAGTCAAAAATCTCTTTTTGATCCGGCATACGCAAACGGAATACAACCTTGAAGATCGTATCGGCGGCGATCCCGGTCTGACCCGGAAAGGAAAAGAGCAGGCGGAGGCGCTGGGACATTTTTTTGCCGGAAGGAGAATTTCCTATATTTTCACCAGCCGTAAATTAAGAACGAAAAGAACAGCGGAAGCCATTGCGCGAATGCAGGATTCTTGCCGGATTATCGCGCTTAAGGAGTTTGATGAAATCAACGCCGGGGTATGTGAAGGGATGACCTACGTTGAAATTGAAAAAAAGATGCCGCAGATATTCCGGCACAGGGAAGCTAACAAATACGCTTACGCCTATCCCGAAGGGGAAAGCTATGCGATGATGAAGCCGAGAATTGAAGAGGGAATTAAAAAGTCATTCTTCCTCAACCGGCGCGCGGACAATATTATGATTGTCGGCCACCAGGCGGTCAACCGTTTGATCCTGTCGCATTTTCTTTACCGGCGCGATGTGGATGTCCCTTACATCTATATTCCTCAGGATCGTTTTTACCACATTGTTTCCACGCAGAATAAAAAACTTTTCGAACTTAAAAGATACGATTAAACAGCCTGTCGTCTTATTTTTCCCTTGCGCTGAAGGCGTATTGTTCATATACTTCATAAGGTAAAATCAGGTTTTGTTCAGGGATGCTTTTGGCTATCAGGAGGATATGATGAAGAAAACGTTTATTTTTATTCTAGCGGCTTTTACGCTGTTTGCCTTTTCCGGCTTGCTGCAGGCTGCTGATCCGTCGATTGCCGGCGTATGGTCCATGCCGATTCTGAAGGGGAAAGATAAGGGGCAGGAAAGGTTAAATGTTGAAATATTTGAAAAAGACGGCGCTTTCTACGGCAGGATCGTCAAAATTTCAAACGCCCCCGCGAATGCCGTGTGTACGAAATGCAAGGACGATAAAAAGGACAAACCTTTGATGGGGATGCAGGTGCTCCGGAACCTTAAAAAAGAAGCAGGCCGGTATGTCGGCGGAAAGATTTATGATGTTGACGAAGGTAGAGAATACAAATGCTCTCTGGTGCTGATATCGCCGGATAAGTTGCAGGTTACGGCCACTTTCCTGTTTTTCAGCGAGAGTCACTACTGGACGCGTGTCAAATAAGTTTAAGACGGATAAGATGGCTGCCATTTTCTCATGTTATTTTCTCATTGACAGACAGGCATAATATCCCTAAACTGCGTCCACATGAAAAAGAGTTGTTATCCAAATTTAAAAGGAGGGTTATTTATGAGTCGATCGTTTTTATGGAAAAGTCTGGTTGTTGTTGTATGTGCAGTGATTGCTTTAGGTCTGGGATCTGCAAACGCCGCTTCAGTGGGGCAGGATGTCACCAATCCGCAACTGAGGGACGCAGAGGATAACCCGGCGACGGTGCCGGATTTCGGTACGCATGTGCTGGCGGTAACCTATGCCGACACCAGCGTGTCTGATCTGGGTGATCCGATGAACGACGCGATGAAGGCCAAGAAATACCCCAAGGACAAATACAGGGGAATCGGTGTCGCCAACATGAAGGACTCCACCGCACCCAACTTTATTATCCGCAAAGTCGTTAAGGGTAAGATCGAAAAATATAAAAGCACCATCCTTACCGACCCGGATTTGTCGCTGGCCAAAACCTGGAATCTGGGCGCTTGTAAAGGCAAGTCGGTGTTTGTAGTCGTGGGCAAAGACAAAAAGATCAAATACATCCGATACACGGATAAAAGCAATCCGTGGAACAAAGCCGAAATTGACAAGGTGCTTGCTTTAATGGACGGATTAATTTTAAAATAACAGGTCTGAAATAAATCGTAAAAACCCTCAGCCGTCCATGCATGACGACTGGGGGTTTTTTGTCATTTCCCTGGGCCGATGTCAGCGATCCTGCATGAATCTCTCAATGTCGTCTTGATAAGTTCAAAAAAATGATATACTTATTGCAATCATAGCAGGTTATCAACCCGCAGGCTGTCAGGTGCAAAGGAAAGGAAGCAGAGAATGTTTTACAAGAAAAACGATGAAGGTTATCATTCCCGGGTTAAAGGTATCGATCAGAAAACACTGATTTACGGGGAACGAACACTGCTGGCCGAGTTTCGGCTGGCCAAAGGCAGCATTCTGCCCAAACATTCCCATCCCAATGAACAGACGGGTTATCTGATCAGCGGCCACATGATTTTCACCGTGGGCGACAAACGATACGATGCGCAGGCCGGCGACAGCTGGTGCATTCCCATGAATGCCCCGCACAGCGCGGAAATCGTCGAGGATTCGGTGGCCGTGGAAGTGTTTTCTCCATTGAGGGAAGATTATTTGCCGGATAAAAAATAAAGGAGGATATATCCATGAGACAATTTTCACTGACGCCCGCGGCAGGAAAGCGGTTGATCGGCAAAGCCCTTGCCAGACATCCGGAAGTGCTCACTGCGCTGAAAGGCGGGACGGTTGTCATTATTGCCGGTACGACTAACGGCTATGTGGCCGAAGAATTGCTTGCCGCGACAGGTCAGGCGAATGATTTCCAGCGGGGCCGGTTTTTTCGCGGCATTGTGCTGCCGCCCGTGCATTCAACCGCCGAGTCAGGGAGGCTTCCCGATGAAAGCCTTTTCCCCGGCGATGTCGTGATTCAAGACGGTATCTGGCAGAAGGGTAAAACCATTTTTGATGTAGCCGCCCAATTGAAGGAAGGGGATGTCATCATGAAAGGCGCGAATGCGGTTAATATAGCGACGAGGCGGGCCGCCATTTTAATCGGCCACCCGCAGGCGGGAACAATCGGCGCATCGCTTCCCGCCTATTTTGGCAGACGCGTGAGATTAATCATCCCGGTAGGCTTGGAAAAACGTATCACCGGCGATCTGGATGTGATGGCGGCCAGTCTCAATGAACCGGGGGCGCACGGGCCAAGACTGCTTCCCGTACCCGGAGAAGTCTTTACAGAACTTGATGCCATTGCCATGCTGACCGGCGCAAAAGCAGAGCTGGTCGCAGCAGGCGGCGTCGCCGGCGCGGAAGGAAGCGTCTGGCTTGCCATCAGTGGTGAGGCTTCCCGGGAAAACGGCGCGATGGCGCTTTTGCAGTCGGTGGCTGGAGAGCCGGCGTTTAATCTTTAATCCTGAAAGTAAAAAATAAAATAGGGATGTCCATGATAAATTTTGTCGTGGGGAAAACGGAGATTTCCCCACGACCTTCAAGAAGCAAATTCCTGATGGCTCAATGACTCCTTGTTGCCATGCGTCCGACCTTTTTTATCTTCTTCATGTGGTCAGCAGATCAAGATTATCTGTAAGCAACATTACTACAATGGAGCAATCATCTGTGTTGAACACTACATTTTGTGGCAATATTTCCTTGACATACAAGGATGGCTTTTCTATATTCTCTTCCAATGAAAGCAAGTTCTTAGCAATTCGATTCAATGCAATGATTTCCTTCGGTGTCTTGAAAAATATTTTTATCGATGCAACCAAAATTACTCAACATTCAACCAACATTCAATAAAATGAGGTCAGTCGTGTCAAAATCATCAGCAGGTAAATCGTTTGTTTTGCTCGTTATTTTATTATCAATTTTGCTGCCGCAATCTCTTTATGCCCAGGAAAAAGCATGGTTGGGCGCGGAAGTACAAAGCATGTCGGCGGCGCAGGCCGACGGCTCTCCAGACATCAGGAGTGCGAGAATAGCCGCTATTGTACGCAGCCGTATGAGAGCTGTTCAACCTGATAGTGTTACCACGCCCGGCGGCCTGCGGATTGTCTCCGTAATAAAAGACAGCCCTGCCGAAAAGATGGGTCTGCAAAAAGACGATATAATTATCATTATAGGCGGAAACAAGGCAAATTCCCCAAGTGATCTCATTAATTATGTCGCAGAAAGAAACCCGGGGCAGAGTATCTTCCTGGACGTGATGCGCAGTGAACGGAAATTATCTCTGGCCGGTAAATTAGATAAAATGCCGGAAGCGGCCGCACCCGTTGCCAAAAAACTTTCTCCGACAAAAATTTCCGACGACACGGAAATAATCGTGCAAACCGGTAATACTTCCGGTGTCAGCCGCGTAATTTTTTCCCCTTCGGGAAAACTCCTTCTTTCCAGTGCGGTAGCCAGAACGCTTAATCTCTGGGATGTGGAAACAGACAAAGAAATAAGATCTTTTTCCGATACTGAAGACAACATCAATACTTTCGCCTTTTCCCCGGACGAAGCATTTTTCATCACCGGCGGATGGAAGGGCTTACTGAAAATGCGCAATCTCGAAACCGGCGCAACAATCTGGACGGTCAAAGGCCATAACGATTATGTGCAAAGAGTTGTCTTTTCCGCGGATGGCAAAATCGTGGTCACCGGAAGCTCGGATAAAACCGTCAAAATATGGAATGCCGCGACGGGACAGGAAATCCGCACGCTTGCCGGCAGCACCGAAGCGGTTACGGGGCTGACGCTTTCTCCCGATGAAAAAAATATTTTATCCGCTTCCAAGGACGGTCTGGTGCGGCTCTGGGATGCGGCAACAGGCGGTGAAATTAGAGCATTCCAAGGCAAACCGGGCTGGACGAAAGCAGTCGCTTTCTCCCCAGACGGCAAATATATCATGGCGGGCAATGAGAAAACCGAGATTACGGTATGGGAAACAGCCACCGGCCGGGAGATTAAATCGTTTTCCATCGACCCGAAAAGTGTGTCCCGGGTTGCTTTTTCTCCCGATGCCCGCCATGTTTTAACTGTAGGAATAAACCGCATCTTTCATCTCTGGGATGTTTTTTCCGCAAGAGAAATCATGAATTTTACCGGCCATTCCATTCTGATTCTCGATGCCTCCTTCTCTCCGGATGGCCGATACATAGTTTCCGGCGGTCAGGACCGGATGATTAAAATATGGGAAGCAAAAACGGGAATTCAGCTGAAAACCTTTTCTGGCAAAGCCTCCTGGATTTATGCGGCATCTTTTTCGCCCGCAGACGCCCGGGCTCTGTCCGTCAGTGAGGACAGAAGCATCAAACTCTGGGATACGGAAACAGGCAAGCAAATATCCTCATCCCGCTTCCGGTGGATTGTCGATTCCGGGGAGGAAAAGGAAAGCTATAAATATCTGAAGAGCATAGTAAAGACGGCTGTTTTTTCTTCCGACGGGAAAAGCATTCTTTTGCGCGCCGAAGGAGAAAAGGGCGCCATCATTATCTGGGATCCGGCTTTGGAAAAAGTAAAACAATTTTTCATCGACGCCAAATTTCTCCTGGGACAAAACGCCGTACAATTTTCACCCGACAACAAATTGATCATCTCCGGCGGTGGAGACAAACTCGTAAAAATCTGGGATATTGCTGCGGGAAAGGAATTGAAAAGATTTGCCGGGCACGAAGACGATGTGAATTCCGTTTCGTTCTCACCGGACGGGAAATACGCCCTCTCGGCGGGAGGCAGAACATGGAGTAAAAAAGACAACACGATAAGGCTATGGGAGGTGGCAACGGGAAAGGAGATCAAAAAATTTGAGGGTCACACGGATGCAATTTTTTCCGCCGCCTTTTCCCCCGACGGGAAATATATAGTATCGGGCGGCCTGGATAGAACCATCCGCCTGTGGGACGTTGCCGCCGGCAGAGAGTTGAAAACACTGACCGGGCATGCGGGAACCGTCAGCTCGGTTGTTTTTTCCCGGGACGGGAAAATGATTTTATCGGCCTGCGGTGATTATTCCATCAGGCTCTGGAATGTGGCTACCGGCAAAGAAATCAAGAAGTTTGTCGGACATTCATCGTGGGTCAATTCCGCTTCTTTTTCCCCGGATGACAAAAGGATCATCTCCGGCGGATTTGATGCGACAACCAGAATCTGGGATGTCGCTTCAGGAAAAGAGCTGGCGCGCTTCATCGGGTTTGAGGACGGTGAATGGGTGGTCATCACACCGGAAGGTTACTACAACTCCTCGCCCAACGGCCATAAGCATTTAAGCTTGCGCATGGGGAACAGCATCTTCGGCATCGACCAGTTTTATGATGTTTTCTACCGTCCGGATATTGTCGCCGCCAAATTAAGAGGTGAAGATATTCATGATCTCATCACCCTGACAATCGCTGAGGCCATTAAAAATCCGCCGCCGGAAGTGCAATTTAACAGTGCCGGTTTTCCGGCACAGGCGCCCCGCGTCCAGGCCTGTTACCAGGTGAGCAATACGGGCGGCGGCATCGGCGAAGTGCGGGTGTTTCATAACGGCAAACTTGTTCAATCAGACGGGTTTTATCGCGATACCGCGAAAACAGCTCCGAAGACGGGGCTCGCTTCTTTAAACAGTAAAGCAATTTATGCGGAAATGCGCAGTATCAAGATTCAGGAAAAAGCGGAACCGGGGCCTGTAAAAAGTAATCCCAAGGGAGATATTTACGAAACCTGCCGCGAAATAGACGCCGTACCTGGCGAAAATGAAATCAGCGTTACGGCCTTTAATGGCAGCAACACCGTGCAAAGCCTCATGAAATCAGTCAGTTTCCGCTCTGCCTTGCCGCCGCAGGAACCGCATCTCTATATTCTGGCTGTCGGCATTGATAAATACCAGGAACAGAGCATTAACCTGAAATACGCCCGCAAGGATGCAGACGACATCAAAAATATGCTGGTGCGGCAGTCCGCGGGATTTTATCGTCCGGAGAACATTCATGCAGAGCTGATTGCCGATCATGATGCCTCCAAGAAAAATATCATCGGCGCAATTGACGCGCTCGCGCAACTTATTAAGCCCGGCGACGGCTTCATCTTTTTTGTCGCGGGCCACGGAGTTTTGCTGCAGAATCAATATTATATGCTCACGCATGACTATCAGGGTAAGATAGACGATTCAAGCCTGATCAGCTCCAACGAAATTGTCGAGATGTCCAAAAAAATTAAATCCCTTCATCAACTGCTCGTTTTTGATACCTGCCATGCCGGCGGTGTTGATTACATTGTCAGCGGTTTGTATGACGCCCGTATTTCCGTGCTGGCGAAAAAAATGGGGCTGCATATTTACGCCTCCGCCAACGACAAACAAACGGCGCTCGACGGTTATAGGGGCAACGGCCTTTTTACCCATACACTGCTTCGCGGATTGAATGATAATCCGCAGGCCGCCGGCGGCAAGAGCAAAGAAGTAACGGTTATCAGCCTCGGCGCCTTCACTAAAAAAACAACCGCCGACATTTCCGGACAAATCGGCCACAGCCAGACGCCGCTGATTATTAATTTCGGGAAGGATTATCCGTTGTATCGGATCCAATAGCCGTCATCCGTGCGCGCGTGGTTTTATCTCTTTTCGCCGGCAAGGAGCGGTAGATTCCTCTTGGTTGGTCTTTAAGGGTTTAAGAAATTCCGACAGGGTAATCTTATAGTCTGCGAAGCAGTTCAAAATTGCAGATGCGCACTTCGGGCAGATGGTCTTCCGTCATCACGATATTTTTTTTGCTGTCCAGCGACACAATGAGATCGTTGGCTTCCAGAAGAGAACCGTCAATGCCGACGTTTATCAGACGCTCCATCATGGCGGTAAGCAGGAGAGTCTTGCTTTTGCCGGATATGATGCCCTCCGATTCGGCTTGTATCAGACTCATGGGTTTTAAAAGTTCATGGGAGCCTGCCACCCAGCTGTCCGTGCCGTTAAAGAAACCACGGATGGATATGAAATTCCGGTCTTCACGCAGCAGCGGCTCTCCCTGGCTGTTCACAAGATGGCGGTGCGATTCATATTTTCTTCTATCGGTGGATTGCTCTGTTTTGGCGCTGCCGGTCATGTAAATTGCGCGCACATAAACGGTGGGGATGCCCTTGAAGCTCAGGTATTGGGCAATTGAAAACTCCTCAAAAGGGCTGTTGAATCCATATTCCGTGGCTTTTTGACTTCGGATGTCATTGTTTTGCAAAATAACTGTTTCGCCCACGCGGGAGATTTTCCACACAATATGAATATGGTCTTTGGTAAACGTGTAATAGGTGTCGGTTTTTTCGGAAAGTTTCCAGGAATGCGTTTTGCGCCAGCGTTCAGGTAAAAAATAATCGAAAAGGCGTGCATTGCGGCCCACCACCCACAAATGTCCTCCTGTGCTTTCAGCAGGCCCGTGGATATAGGGTACCCCCATGATTTCAGCGGCGCCAAGATGGCTGGGCCGTTCAGTGGGGCGCCAGCGGTGGCGCTGGTCATCGTGATAGGTATGACGCTTATGGCTTTTTACTTTTTCTTCGTGCTCGGGTGTTCGGATCAGGAGTTCGTAGTCAATGACAGAATAATCTCCTGCCTCAATGATGCCGGAAATCAGTTCAGTTTGCGCTTTGCGTTTATTGGGGATGTCAGCCGGAATGCTCTCGAAAAGATTGACCTGCGCCTCTTCCAGGATAATGTGCACGGGTTTCATGTCCGCCACATAAAAGCCTTTTTGCGCCATATCGGATATGACTTTGAGGGTAACAGGCGAGACGACGGCGTCTGCGGCCTCTCCCGTTATGCCTGCGTCCTGGAGCGTTTCTACAACATCCTTGCCGCGGATCCACTGGTAGATGAGCTTATATTGTTTGAGGATGTCAACATCAATGCCCGGATGTTTTGCATGGATGCGGTTAAGTTTATCCGTCGAACGTCCGCTCTGCCAGAGTTGCATGGTTTCGGGCGGCACATAGATGGCGAGCGGCAACTGTGTTGATATGGCAATTCCCCGGGGGCCGTATCTGCCTTCGCGCATTTCAAAAGTAAGCGAGAATTCCTCCCACGGGCTGTTGAATTCGGTATTCATGAATTGCATCAGCGTGTGCGTATCCAGCGGCACGTCTTCTCCCACCCGGCAGTTTTTTACAACAAGATCCAGTGCAACGCCGTCCACCATTTTAGTTGGCACCCTGTACACAGCGCTGGTGCCTTTCAGTCTCTGGCGCTTGCTCGAAAACCAGGGGTCTTCGTACCAGTTGGATGGTTCTAATAGTTTGGCGACAGGAAGGCCGAATTGTGTCAGGTAAATATCTCCGCCGTTGCTTGTTTTACGGTGAACATAAACCACCCCCAGTACGGTGACCAGTGTTTCGCAAGCGGCAGGACTTATGGATGATGGCAGCGGCGTTATGATGGATGACATTTGCGCTGGATTCCTTTATATCTCAGTTACAAAACGTAAAGTTGAAAACCGGGAAGAATCATACAATGTCTTGAAAACAATGCAAGAATAAAAAGCAGATTGCGGTCGGCTCAGGTTGACCTTATGCCCTCAGAGGTGTAGCGTGCCGAAAAAGGGAAGCAAACCACGATGATTAAGGCAATTTTCTGGGACAATGACGGTGTGCTGGTCGACACGGAAGGCCTTTTTTTCAGGGCCAATCAGGAGATACTGGCGGGTGTGGGAATTACGCTTCGCTGGGAGCAGTTTGAAGAAATATCTCTTGCCAGGGGGGAAAGCGTGTTGCGACTGGCGGCGGATCCGAAAACGGATGTATTTAACCAACTGCGCCGTGAGCGGGACGACCGTTATGCCGACTTGCTTACCCGTGAGCCGCTGGTGATTGACGGTGTCCGGGAGGTGCTGGATACTCTCCGGGGAAAATACGTCATGGGAATCGTAACGAGTTCCGGGCATGAGCATTTTTCCATCATTCACCGCCAGTCGGGACTCCTGCCTTACTTTCAATTTGTTTTGACCCTGAAAGACTGCCTGCAGGTCAAGCCGCATCCGGAGCCGTACCTTAAAGCCCTTGATCTGAGCGGCTTCGCACCGGATGAATGCCTGGTCATTGAAGATTCGCCGCGCGGTCTTGCCGCAGCCCTAAGCGCCGGAATCCGGTGTATCGTGATCCCGAGCAAATTTACCGGCGGCAACAATTTCGCGGGAGCTTACAAGATTCTGAACAGCGTCAAAGAACTTCCATCGGTGCTGGTGGATGGTGGATAGTGAATGGTGGATCACGGCCTTTAAGACGGTGTTGTAATTCTTAATGGTCATTGCGAGACGCCTCTCAGGCGTCGTGGTAATCGCATGCTTATTTTACGGACATCAGTAACCGTTATTTTGCCTGAAGCAGTTTCGTCCTGATTTCGTTGGACAGAACGTACCAGCGCTGCACGCTGTTTTCCAGATGGTAATAATGAAGAATGTAAGCGACCGAAAGAATCAGAAACAAAGCCGTCAGCAGGATATACGGCACCGTGAAATGGGCCAGCGTCCATCCGAAAGACAAAAGAAAAAAAAGGCAGACGAACATCATCGTGATCAGATGCGCCATCCGTTCCTGCTGTATCCAGGCAATCTGCTTGTCATGATGCGCCAGAAGCTCATCCAGCGATTCTTTATCGGGATGACTGTCCAAAGACTCTCTGATATAGCGTTCGTGCCGCCGGATATATGCAATCATAAGTCTT
>DFZJ01000086.1 GCA_002382045.1 Syntrophaceae bacterium UBA4059 | reverse complement strand
CCCGCCGCTTTTAAAAGCAGGCGGCCGAGGCGCGGATGAAGTGGCAGGCGCGCCATGGCAACGCCTGCAGGTGTTATCGATCCTGCTGTATCCAGAGCGCCCAGTTCGATCAGCAGTTCCTGCGCGGCGCGAAAGGATGCAGCAGGCGGCAAATCGAGCCAGGAAAGCTCGCCTGGGTCTTTGACGCCCCAAACGGCCAGATCCAGGGCAAGAGACGATAAATCGGAAAGAGTGATTTCCGGAGGGGCAAAGGGAATCAGAGATTGGAAGGTATGCCGGCTATACAATCGATAGCAGACGCCAGGGTACTGGCGGCCCGCACGGCCCAGGCGCTGCCCTGCCTGCGCCTGTGAAACCGTGACGGTGACCAGACGGTTCATGCCCGTTCCCGGATCGTACTGGAGCCTTCGCGTCAAGCCGCTGTCAATCACGACACGGACGCCGTGAATGGTCAGGCTGGTCTCCGCGATGTTTGTCGCGAGAACGATTTTTCGGTGAGTTGCAGGCAGGATCGCCCGTTCCTGCTGGTCAAAGGGCAAATTACCGTAAAGGGGATGGAGCGATATGTCGCTCATTGCTTTGTCATGAAGCGTTTCAAAAAGAGCATTGTTCACGGCGCGGATTTCTCCGGCTCCGGGCAGAAAAACAAGGATATCGCCTGACGTCTCGCTGAGCGCCCTTTGGACAGCATGGGTCATTCGCTTTATCACGGATTGATCCGGGTTGTCCCCGCAGTAGCGCTCCTCCACAGGGTAGGCTTGGCCCTGCGAGATAATGACGGCCGCCCCATCCAGGAGGGCTGCGACCGGCGCCCTGTCCAGTGTGGCGGACATGACGAGAATCTTAAGATCTTCCAGCAGGGCGCGGCGGATATCAAGGCAAAGAGCAAGCGCCAGGTCAGCCTGAAGGCTCCGCTCGTGGAATTCGTCAAAAATAACCATGGCGACGCCCGCAAGATCAGGACTGGCCAGAATGCGCCGCGTGAGAATCCCCTCCGTCATGACTTCGATGCGGGTTTGCTTCGAAACCCGGGAGTCAAAGCGGATGGAATAACCCAGGGTTTGTCCAATCTCCTCGCCCAGGGTTTTGGCCATCCAGCGGGCGGCGGAGACGGCGGCAATCCTCCGGGGTTCCAGCATGAGGATGCGTCCCTTTTCANNGAATGGCTGCCTGCAACTCAGGGAGGATGTGGTCGATGGGGCAGGACGTCAAAATTGGTCCGCTCTTGATATTCATTTGCATGCCGGGAGTATAGAGGGGGCAGCCGATCATGTCAACACCATCATGCCTCCATATTTTATTTATTGAAACCACACCATAATGGCGGTAGCATATTGATCGCATCATGATCTTGTTATTGCGGTCGATGGGAGATATCTTGATATCCCTCGCCATGCCCGGGATATGGATTTCTTGCTTCGCTTCGCAATGACACGTTTTGTGGAGAGGATATGTATTTATTGCTTGCCGATGCGGTGATTGTTTTTCATTTTCTGTTTCTTGTGTTTGTCGTTGCAGGCGGCCTGCTGGTTTTACGCCGGCGCCGGATGGCCTTTCTGCATCTGCCGGCGGCTCTCTGGGGCGCCTTTATAGAATTCAGCGGCGGGATCTGTCCGCTGACGCCGCTCGAAAATCATCTGCGACTTCTTGGCGGCGAAAGCCCTTACAGCGGTGACTTTATCGTGCAATATCTTATCCCGGTAATTTATCCCGCTCACCTCACCGTTTCTATCCAATATATTCTGGGCAGCGTAGTCATTGCGATAAACCTGATGATCTACGCATTGGTTATTCGAAAACGATACGTCCTTCGCCATCGGGGTGAAGAACGTCATTAGAGAATAACTCGTTAACCGAAGGGGAGAAGTATCGCTTCGGTTTATTGTTTTACCAAAGAAAGTATCGGGTCTTTTCCCACAAATGAATCATGTTTCTGCTCACAGGCAAACTCATTGCGTTCGTCTCGATACAGGATGCATTGTTTGGAGAGCTCTTCTTTCAATTTGAGTCTTGCCCGGTGCAGTCTTATCTTGACTGCTTCCAGCTTGCGTCCCAATATGATGGCGATAGCCTCATTTTTCAAACCTTCAAATTCGCCGAGCACGATGACCGTCCGGTATATTTCGGGAAGCTTGAAAACCACGTCGCGAATACAACTGTTCATTTCCCTGCGAATGACATGATTCTCCAGCGGAAGGATTTCTCCCGTCCAGACATTCTTGTCCGCCATTTCTTCCACAACATCGAGCCCGAGATCATGTCCGGCAGCCCGCACCCATGGCGGCGCCGCTGCCGATCAGCGTTTTTTCCTGATTTGATAATTGACTTTCCTGTCTGGTCTCCTTTTTTTGTTTCTTTTTTTTAGAAAATTTAACTTCTTGCCTGATTAGACGAAGGAGGAATGAAAAAGGATACAAAAGAAAAAAAGGGGCGGAAGTCTGCCGACTCCTGCCCCCTTTTTGAAAGATTTGTTATTCCATCATGTAAGATGCTTCGGGGATTTCCATTACGGAATTATCGCCTTCCTTGATGACCCGCAGAATCATGCCGACATTGGGGAGAATATTGTGGGCGAAGAATTTAGCCGAAGCCACCTTGCCCGCGTAATACGGATATTCAAAATGCTCTTTGCCGATTTCATCGATTTTCTTCCGGGAAATCAGAGCATGTTCCAGCAGCAGTTTTGCGCCGTAGATATAGCCCGTTGCATGGAGAATGCGGGTGGCAAAGAAACCGATTGCGCCGAACCGGCCCTGGCCTAAGTATCCGGCCATGGTCGCCTGGATTTCCTTGTACTGGTTTAACGCCTCGGCAAGCAGAGCGATCTGCGCGGCCAAAACTTTATCATCTTTGTTGTCGGCGACAAATTTTTCCAGCTCGGCAAACCAGAAAGCAAACACCTGACCTCCGGCCATCATCCACTTGCGGCCGATCAGATCCATGGACTGGATATAGTTGGTGCCTTCCCAGATCGGGTAAATCCGGCAGTCGCGAAGCTGCTGAGCGATCGGGTAATCTTCGGAGAAACCATAGCCGCCGTAACATTGCATGGCTTCGGAGATGCTGAGGAACGCCATATCCGAAATCCAGGCTTTGACGATCGGGATGTTGACTTCCACAAAAGCTTTGGCGCGTTTACGTTCGGCTTCATCAGCCGTATTTTCCGCGATGTCCATGCAGTAGTAGGACATCTGAATCATCGCCCGGCTGGCTTCGGTGATGGACTTCTGGTACATCAGCATGCGGCGCACATCTTCATGATTGATGATGGGGACACGGCCTGCCTTGGGGTTGGTGAGCTGACGTCCCTGAATGCGGCCCGCGGCATACATCGCCGCATTGTTGTAAGAAACCGTGGCGGCGGCCAGTGCTGCCAGCCCCGTAACGGTGCGTTCTTCGTTCATCATCTGGAACATCTGGGCCATTCCCGCGCCTTTGCCGTCCACGGGGGCATCGCCCAGGAGGTAGCCCCGGCATTTGCCTTCTTCACCGAAATTGATGATGCTGGTGGCTGATCCACGAAGACCCAGCTTGTGTTCGACCCCGCCGCAGTTGACATCGTTGAATTCGCCTTTTTCGCCTGCTTCCGTGTGCCAGTATTTCGGAACGACAAACAGGGAGATTCCCTTCGTACCCTTGGCGCAGCCTTCGATGCGGGCCAGGGTCAGGTGGACGATGTTTTCCGTGATGTCCTGATCGCCGCCGGTGATGAAGCATTTGGTGCCGACAATGTTATATATGCCCGGCTCACTGGTGGGGGTGGCCTTGGTCACGATATCGCCCACGTCTGAACCGCTGTTGGGTTCGGTCAGGTCCATGGTGCCCGCCCACTGGCCGGAAAACATTTTAGGCAGGAAAATGTTTTTGACCTTTTCGCTGCCGAAGTCGCGTACCAGGCCGGCTGCGCCGGTTGTTGCCATGACATAAGGACCGGACGCGGCATTGGCGGCGGCCAGGTATTCATTGGTCGCGCCCATCACGCACAAAGGCAGAGAACTGGGGTCAGAGTGATCGGCATTGCTGGAACCCAGGCCGTTTTCCTGAACAGTCTGGTAAGGCTTCTTGAAGGATTCGGGAGTGGTGACTTTGCCGTTTTTATACACGGCGTGAAGGTTATCCCCATCTTCATTGGTGGGCGCCACAACTTCTTTGGCGATTTTCATCGCGTTTTCCAGGATCGATTCAACGTCGTCTACTGTATAGCCTCCTTTGAAGCGTCCGGTTTCAAAGACCTTGGACATGTCCAGCCATTCTTTAAAAATAAACTTGTGCTCGCGGGTGGAATATAAAAAATTTGATGCCATAACTTTGGTTCTCCTTCCTGAGGTCCTGTGGGATATAAAACTTTCTATTGCGGGCATTATCACAAAAGCTGACTCTAAGTCAACGTATTACAAATGTGAAATATCTTGATAAGATAGATGCTATCTGGTATTCAAACATCATGCAAACGCCTTTTCGCCTGAACGATATTTTACTCGTTGTCGTGGTCATTACGTCTATGGCCGCAGCCATTATTTTTCCCGATTTCGGGGCGCGTTTTCAGGCGCTGCCCTTTTATTGCCTGATGGTCAATTTTTTTCTGAGTTATCTTTCCATTGATCTGGCGGATGTCTGGAAAGCATTGAAGGTCTCCAGCCGGGACATTCTGGGTTTTACCGTGCTGAAGCTCGCCATTCTGCCGGTCATTATTTATTTCATCTTTTATTTTATCGCGCCCCAATATGCTCTGTCTGCGTTGCTTTTGACGGGTGTTTCCAGCGGTGTGGTTTCACCGATGATTTCAAACATGGTCAAGGGCAACTCGTCGCTTGTTCTGGTGGTGGTGGTGATTACGTCCATTCTTGCGCCTTTCACACTGCCTGCGCTCATCAAGATCGTACTCGCCAGAGAGGTGACCATTTCTTTTCTGGCGATGCTCAAAATGCTGGCAACGCTCATCTTTATACCGATTGTTTTGGTGGAACTCATCCGCTACCTGGCGCCGCGGCTGGTCGCGCCGATTTTGAAGATCCAGTTTCCTGTTTCGCTTTTAATGTTTGCTTTCATCAATCTGGGCGTGTTTTATCGCTACGCGCCTTTTTTCAAAAAGGAACCGTCCGTGATTATCATGGCAACCATCGTCGTATTTGTGCTGGCGGCAATTTACTGCGCTATCGGCATATTCTTCTTCCGCAAAGGTCCCCTGCATAATCATCTGGCCGGCGCGGTCATGCTGGGAAACATTAATAACGTGCTGGTGATTGTTTTCTCGTCCGAGTTTTTCGGTCCGGTCGAGCCGCTGGTTGCCGCCATGTACATGATTCCCTTCTTTGTTATCGTGATTCCGCTGCGTTATTACCGCTACTGGAAAACCAGGGTGGCATAAAAAAATTGGATGCCATTTCTATCGTTAAATATTCGTTGCTTTTTGGGTAATTTTTTACTAGCTAAGTCTACTTGGTATTTCTAGGCGTTTCACTTTGAAAATACGTGATAACTTTCTGAGTAAGACCAATAATAATAAATACATAAAGGAGACAGCCGAATGAACGACAGCAGCATGACCAAAAACAAAAAACTCATCCAATGGGTGGATGAGATGGCCAAAATGTGCAAACCGGAAAAGATTTACTGGTGTGATGGCTCACAGAATGAATACGACTCCATGATAAAAATTATGGTCGATTGCGGTCTGGCCACACCGCTGAACAAAAGTAAGCGTCCGAATTGTTATCTTTTTCGATCCGATCCCTCCGATGTGGCACGCGTCGAAGACCGGACCTATATTGCATCGAAGACCAGGGATGAAGCGGGTCCGACCAATAACTGGATTGATCCGGAAGGCTTAAAGACGACCATGAAAGGCCTCTATGACGGTTGCATGAAGGGCCGGACATTGTATGTCATTCCCTTCAGCATGGGCCCGGTGGGTTCGCCCATTGCTCAGATCGGCATTGAGATTACCGATTCGCCCTATGTTGTTGTCAATATGCACATTATGACCAGAGTGGGCACTAAGGTTCTGGATGTCCTGGGAGAAGACGGCGTATTCATTCCCTGCCTTCATTCCGTGGGCAAGCCTCTGGCCGAAGGCGAATCCGATGGCTCCAACTGGCCCTGTGCCCCGATTGAGAAAAAATACATTTCCCATTTCCCCGAAGAAAAAACCATCTGGTCATACGGTTCCGGATACGGCGGAAACGCGCTTTTGGGCAAGAAGTGCTTTGCGCTCAGAATCGCATCGGTTATGGCCAGAGAACAGGGCTGGCTTGCCGAGCATATGCTGATTCTCGGCATCACCAATCCCGAAGGCGAGAAGAAATACATTGCAGCAGCTTTTCCTTCCGCCTGCGGTAAGACCAATCTGGCCATGCTGATCCCCACGGTACCCGGCTGGAAGGTTGAAACGGTCGGTGATGACATTGCCTGGATGAAGTTTGGCGCTGACGGACGTTTGTATGCCATCAACCCGGAAGCCGGTTTCTTTGGTGTGGCGCCCGGCACCTCGCTGGATTCCAATTATAATGCCATGAAAGCGATCGAAAAAAATACCATTTTTACCAATGTCGCTTTGACGGAAGATGGCGATGTCTGGTGGGAAGGCATCGGCTATGATGCCCCGGCCGGCAAGATCATTGACTGGACGAATAAAGAATGGACCAGGGATAGCGGAAGAGTCGCGGCCCATGCCAACTCCAGATTTACCGCTCCCGCCAAACAGTGCCCCGCCATTGACCCTGCATGGGAAGATCCAAAGGGTGTTCCCATCAGTGCGATTCTCTTTGGCGGCCGGCGACCGAGCACTATTCCGCTTGTGCATCAGGCCCGCAGTTGGAATCACGGCGTGTTCCTGGGATCAATTGTCGGCTCCGAAATCACCGCTGCGGCGATTTCCGCGAACATCGGACAGGTCAGACGCGATCCGTTTGCCATGCTGCCGTTCTGCGGATACAATATGGGCGATTATTTCCAGCACTGGATCAACATCGGCGCAAAATCGACGGAAGACAAACTGCCGAAAATATTTTACGTCAACTGGTTCCGAAAGACAGCAGACGGCAAATGGCTCTGGCCCGGATACGGCGAAAACAGCCGCGTGCTGAAATGGGTCTTTGAAAGGGCAGCCGGAACGGGAAAAGCCAAAGAAACAGCGATTGGTTACATGCCCACTGAGGATGCGATTGACACAACCGGTCTGAATGTCAGCGCAGCCGACATGAAAGAACTGCTGAATGTCAATAAAGATGAGTGGAAAGATGAACTGGCCAGCATCCGCGAACATTACGCGAAGTTCGGCAGCCGTTTTCCCGCTGAATTAAACAAAGAACTCGCCGACCTTGAAAAAAGGCTTGGTTAATGAAGAGCCATTCTTTTCCACGAGCCATGAACTGTGATCTATGCGCCTTTCTAAGGCTAAATTGCCTGTTATCCGGTGAAAAAAACCTGTTCAGGTGCGGTGCTGTTGACATTTACAGGGGATTCGCATGGGGCGAAATTTGGTAAGTTTATGATATTAATAATTAAAAATTAAAATACTCCATATGGCACATCCATTGCTTTCAAATGACCGCAAGATAACATGTGGCGTTTGTCTGAAAATGCGGAGGAGGGTGAACAGGAGAAATTAATATTGAAAAAATGAATGAATTGTGCAAGAAATAACGACACAAAAAGCAACCCAACAGAAAAACAATTTTAAAAGAGGAGGAATTTTATGTTAAAAGCATTTAGTAAAAAAGAAGGGCAGAAAGGTTTTACGTTGATTGAGTTGATGATCGTTGTCGCGATCATCGGTATTCTGGCCGCCATCGCCATCCCGCAGTTTTCTGCATACAGGGCCAGAGGTTATAACACAAAAGCCAAGGCTGAATTGAAAAACGCATATACAGCTTGTCAGGCTTATTTTTCAGATACTGCCAGCAGAACCTCATGTACTACGGCTGACTTGGCCAATGCTGGATTTACGCCGACAGCTGAGGTACCAATTGTTGTAAGCAATTCACTATCAACTAATTGGACGGCAACAGCCGCACATGCCAGCGGGACAAGTACTTATACTGTTACTGGGACTGGTACAATTACTCCTTAAGAGAACTTCATTAATAACAATGTTGATTAAAAAAGGAGGCTGAGGATTTTCCGAAGCCTCTTTTTTTTAATAAGCATTTTCAAACGTAAGAAAATTCAATTCTTTATATAATTATAAATGTTTAAGAAAATTAACATGATGATGCGAGGGGATGCTATGTTAATGTCTTTTAGTAAAAAATCAGGGAGTGAAGGTTTCACGCTGATTGAATTGATGATTGTTGTCGCGATCATCGGTATTTTGGCGGCTATTGCCATCCCGCAGTTTTCTGCATACAGGGCCAGAGGTTATAACACAAAAGCCAAGGCTGAATTGAAAAGCGCCTACACGGTTTGTCAGGCTTATTTTGCAGATAGTGCTGGCAGAACCTCATGTACTACGGCTGAAATGAGTTCCGGTGGATTCACCCCGACAAATGATGTACCAATTGTTATAGGCAATTCAGAATCAACTAATTGGACGGCAACAGCCAAACATGCCAGTGGGACAAGTACTTATACTGTTACTGGGACTGGTACAATTACTCCATGATGAACCATAAAATTTACATGTCAATGTTTCATCATAAATGAGTTGGTTGTTTTAGGGTGAAGAAAATTCTGTTCCGCCAAAAATTTCTATTCTGTCTTTTATTGACGGGTTTGTTGTTGCTTGTTTACGGACAGGTGATCCATTTTAATTTTGCGAACATTGATGATCAGTTGTATGTTACACAGAATGCCCGGATACAGAATGGAATTAGCTTAAGCGGGATTGCCTGGGCTCTTACATCTAGCCAGGCCGCCAACTGGCATCCGCTGACGTCTCTTTCACTGATGCTCGACCATGATTTCTATGGCCTGAATGCGGGCGGCTATCATTTCACCAATCTTTTGTTTCACATTCTCAATACATTATTATTGTTTATTCTTTTGAATAAAATGACAGGCGCTGTTTACCGGAGCCTTTTTGTGGCCGCCCTGTTTGCATTGCATCCCCTGCATGTGGAATCGGTTGCCTGGATCTCCGAACGAAAAGATGTTTTAAGCACGTTCTTCTGGTTATTGACGACGTGGGCCTATGTTTCCTATGCCATGCATCCGGGGATTAAAAGGTATATCCCGGTCGTTATTTTTTTTGCTCTGGGTTTGATGTCCAAACCGATGGTGGTGACGTTGCCTTTTGTTTTGCTGCTTCTGGATTACTGGCCGCTGCACCGATCAATCTCTGTGAAAAACCTTGTCATTGAAAAGATACCTTTATTGATTTTAACGGTGGCATCTTCTGTCGTTACTTATTTCGTCCAAAAACAGGTGGGGGCGGTTGCTACGCTGGAACACTTTCCTCTTGATATGAGGATTTATAATGCCATTATCTCTTATGCCCGGTACATGGAAAAGGCGATTCTTCCCTTGAACCTGTCCGTTTATTATCCCCATCCGGGGATGTGGCCATTGTGGCAGGTTATCCTCGCCGGAAGTATGATCGTGTTTTTAAGCATTTTCATCTGGAAGAAGTCGGACCGCTATCCCTACCTTCCGGTGGGTTGGTTGTGGTACTTAGGAACTCTGGTGCCGGTGATTGGACTTGTTCAGGTTGGCAGTCAGGCCATGGCCGACAGATATACATACATTCCCCTGATCGGTTTGTTTATCATCCTTGCCTGGGGCGTTTCTGATCTGATGAAGAATTGGCGATATGAAAAAGCTGTTCTTGGCTTTGTTTCTATTCTCATTATTATCATCCTTTCCCTCTTGAGCTGGCAGCGATGTCAGTTGTGGGATAATAATATTAGTTTATGGAATGATGTTTTAAAAAAATACAAGATAGCCCTTGCCTATAATTGCAGGGGGGCTGGTTATGCTGAAAAGGGAAATTACAGGCAGGCCATTGAAGACTACAATGCCGCATTGGCAATGAAGCCGGATGCGGAATTCTATAGTAATCGGGCTAACGCTTATGCAGCAATCAAGCAGCATGAAAAGGCTTTCAATGATTATCATGATGCATTGAAACTTAAACCGGATTTTGCAGACGGATTTTATAATCGAGGTCTGCTTTATATTGAACGCGGACAGTATGATATGGCTGTATTAGATTTAACATCTGCCATAAAATATGATCCTTCCATGGCCGATGCGTTTTTGAGCCGGGGAATAGCGTACGGTTCCCTGAAACAATACGACAAAGCGCTTGCCGATTTCAATCAGGCGCTGAACATTAATCAAAATTTTCATGAGGCGTATTTTAATCGGGGTCTTATTTACTTTCTTTATAAATCACAATATGATCTTGCACTTGCCGATTTCAGGGCGGTTTTAAGAATTAAACCGGAGCATCAGCATGCCAGCACGAATATCGGACTGATCCTGCAAAAGATGAAACAGTCCAGGCAATCCGAAGNNCAAAAGAAGGTTATGATCATATTAGTTTTGATCATACTGATACTGGTCGCGTATTGGCAGGTTCAGGATTATGAATTTGTAATTTATGATGATCCGGATTACGTGACGGAAAATTACGCGATACAATCCGGCATAACCTGGCAAAGCATTGCTGATACTTTTACGGATCTGCGCACATCAAACTGGCATCCGCTCGCCATGATGTCGCATCTGTTGGACTGGCAGATGTATAGAGGAAAAGCAGGGGGGCATCATTGGACAAGTGTTATCATCCACATTTTCAATACGATTTTACTTTTTTTGCTTCTGAATCAACTTACCGGGGCCGTTTGGAGAAGCGCTCTGGTGGCGGCGTTGTTTGCCGTTCATCCGATCAATGTGGAATCGGTCGCATGGATAGCGGAGCGGAAGAATGTATTGAGCACTTTTTTCTGGTTGGCGACGATGCTGTTTTATGTCCGGTATGTGAAGGCGCCGGACTGGAAAAGCTATTTACCCGTGTTGATTTGTTTTGCTTTGGGTTTGATGTCCAAACCGATGCTGGTGACGCTGCCGTTTGTTTTACTGTTGATGGATTACTGGCCGCTGAATCGTACAGTCATTAACACGCAGGACGAAACGGACACGGGGATTAGGGCACAATTTTCCATAAAGAAAGCTAAATTAAGCAGCCTGATTGCAGAAAAGATTCCTCTATTTGTTTTAGCCGCCATTTCCAGTGGTGTGACTGTTTACGCGGCTAGAAAAGCGGGCACAGTGGCACCAATTGTTTTTATTCCGATGATGCAGAGAATCGATAATGCATTGCTATCCTACGTGCTTTACCTGAAGAAATTATTTTGGCCCATGGATCTGGCGGTTTTTTATCCGCACACCGACATTCACATGCGGCAGTTGCTGCCGGCTGTTTTGTTGTTGGTTCTGATTACGGGGGTCGTCTGTAAATACTACAAGAAGTATCCCTATCTTGTTGTCGGGTGGTTCTGGTATTTGGGAACGCTGGTGCCGGTGATCGGCATTGTCCAAGTGGGCATGCAGTCCATGGCTGACCGTTATGCGTATGTGCCGTTTATCGGGTTATTCATGGCGTTGAGTTGGTCAGTAAATGATATTCTGACAAAAAGTATTGCAAAAAAGATGGCCGTGGCTGTTGGGGTTCCGGTGCTTGCCGCGTTGGTATTCATGACGTATCATCAAAATAAATATTGGGAAAATTCATATACCCTGTTCGATCATGCTATCAAGACGACAAGAATGCATTTTGTTCCTTATAAGAATTTAGGAATTTATTTAGTTGGTGAAAACAAATATGAAGAGGCAATTTATTATTTAAATAAAGCGGTTGCGATGAATGAAAATGATCCGGCGCTTCATAACAGCTTGGGAGTGGCTTGGCTGATGCTGGGGCGATATATCGAGGCGGAAAAGCACTTTCAAATCAGCTTGCGCATAGATTTAGAACAAGCCAACGTTCATAACAATTTAGGAATGGTTCTGGTACATCAGATGAAAATAGACGAAGCATTGCAACACTTTCAAAAAGCAATCCAATTAGAGCCGCAATTTGCCAATGCGCATTACCAGGCTGCCATCATACTGAAACAAAAAGGTTTAATCACGGCAGCCAACTATCATTTCCGGGAAGCTGCTCGTATCAATCCTGAATTTGAAAAGAAGCGTAAACTGCTGCCGACTGAATAAGGTCTTTGTTTGTTCGGGAGAAGGATTAGATGACTTGGTATTATAAGCTCAGAAACAAAACTTTTATATTTATTGCGTTTATTACGGTCTTCATTTTCTTCTATCCACTTATTTGTGCAGAAGAGACCCTGTATTTCAGAGATGTACAGTCCTTTTTCTACCCGATGAAATATTTCCTTGCCCAATCGTTCAAATCAGGCGTCATGCCTTTCTGGTGCCCATTGTATTTTTGCGGCGCTCCTTTTATGAGTGACATCCAAACGGGCGTATTTTATCTTCCTTCGCTGATATTTCTGGTGTTTTCTTATCCTCTGTCCTTTAACCTGTATATCGTATTTCATGTTTTTTTATGTTTTTGTTTTGTGTGCCTTTTTATCAGAGGCATCGGTTTATCCGTTCCCGCCGCTATTTTTTCAGCTATCGCCTATAGCTATGGAGGTTATGTTCTTTCTTCCATCAATCTTCTCAATAATCTCACCGTTATTACCTGGCTGCCGGCAATGCTCTGGTCTTACACAAGAGCTTTAACATTGAGATATTTATTTTATTATTTGCTCACGGTTCTTTTTCTGTGCCTCGCCATTCTGGGAGGAGAGCCGCAGTTGTTTATACTCAGCGTGATTGTAACTTTTTTCTTTGGTCTCGTGCTTTGCTCTAAAAATAAAATCAATATTCATTTGTTCATGAAATATAATCTGATATTTGTCACGATGGTCATCGTAAGCTTAATGATCACGGTTGTTCAATGGGGGCCAACTTATTTTGATTATCAAAATTCTATGCGCATCAAAGGCTTTAATTTTAGTGAAGCGACCGAATTCTCAATGTTCTGGGATAGATTAAAGCACCTGTTGATGCCCGTTTTGTTCAGCCGGTCATTTGGCAGCGAACAGTCTGTTGTCAACGCCATTTTCCCTCCCCACGGCAGCATTCCATGGCTTCTCAGTATTTATCCGGGGTTGCTTTTAGTCCCTCTGGCCATGATCAGTATATTTAAAAAGCCATTGAGGGAAACGGTCTTCTGGGGTTGTCTGTTTTTACTGGGGGTTATTTTGGCTTTGGGCAACCACACGCCACTTTATCATCTTGTCTACAAGATATTGCCTTTTTTCCGCTTCCCGGAAAAATTTTATTTTTTGTCTAACATCGGCCTTGTCGTACTGGCGGCTTATGGTTTTGATCGAATCATGTTTAGTTTGATGAATGCCGGTGTTCACACAAAATATATCTTATGGATTATTCCACTGATACTCTTTGCTGATTTGTATATCGCTCACTCAAACCTTAATCTGACCTGCAAAATCAATTATTATCAGCTTTCGAGCCCTTTTTATAAACCAGTCATGCAGGATAAAGAACTCTTTCGTGTCTATGTGGATGAGGAAAGTTTCACCTCGCGGTTATCAGCAAATACTTCCATCAACGAAGGCCAGATGCTGTTTCAGGCGATTAAGGCGGCCAATGTTGGGATTATCAATAATATTAATTATGTTGATGGCAAAACAGGAATGGAACTGCAGTATCAGTGGATCATGGCCGAAATATTGAAACAGCCGTGGCCGGAGAGAATTAAGTTATTGCAGCTGTCCAATGTAAGATACATTGTGTCGGCGGAAAATTTTGAAAATAATCCGGACATCATGAAACAGATCAGGAGAATTAATCCTATATTGTTTGAAATCAGGAATGATCTTCCCCGCGCATGGATAGTCGGCGAAATATCGCCGTTGGGTGCATGGAATTTAAAGGATTATAGTACGCGGCAATTTAATGCCCGTACATCGGCTCTGGGACCGGGGAGTGTCGCAACACGTCATAAGACACCACATTATCAGGGAGTCGATAACATCATCTATGACAAACCTGACCGGATTTTGATTAATGTTTCAGCAATAAAGCCGGGTGTTCTTGTTCTTGCCGAATCTGCATATCCGGGCTGGCGTGCTAGCGTTAACGGGAAACCGGCAAATATTATTCGCTTGAATTATTTGTTCCAGGGGGTGGAATTGGATTCGGGCAGGCAACAAATTATCTTTGAGTATCAGCCGCCTTTCTTCATGCTGTATTTGACCATCTCGATTATGACTTTGCTTGTTTTTATGGTGATATTAGTATTAGAAACGAATAAATTCTTTAGAAATAAAAAAACAAGGGGGAAAACTTGAACAAGGAATCAACTCAAACAAGGCCGGTCGTCATTATCGTATTTTGCGTATTCGTTGCGGCACTGCTTTTGATTGCCCTGCGCGTCATTTCCTACGGATACATACCCATTGATGATGCCATGCGCCACGTGGCTAAAGCTGTTTCCGGAAAAAGCTGGAGCGACATTCTTGTTCTTCGGCCGGAGATAACCATGGACAGCCATATTGGCTGGCACAAGATATTAGAGTTTATTTATCAAATGACAGGGTCTTCGGCTGATGCTCTTGTTGTGTTTTCAATTATATCTCTTTTTATTTTGTTTTGCATTGTCCCGATCTTTTTCCTGAAAAGGCCGGAGGCATGGCTGATTGCCCTTCTGTTGATCGTGATCATGAATTTTTCGGCACTGGGGCGCATATTTTTGGGAAGGCCTTTTATCTTTACAATGGCGGTTGTGGTATTTTTAAGTTTTATCTGGCCGCGTTTCAAGACAAAACCTGTGCCGTGGCCTTCAGTCATCATTTTAACCGTCTTGATTGCACTGGCGACGTGGATTCATTGCCTGTGGTACATGTTTGCCCTGCCTGTTTTATGTTTTTTCCTTGCCCGCGAGTGGCGTACCGGTTTTGTTGTTTCAGTGTGTACGATTGTAGGTGTCATCACAGGCATGCTTATGACTGGTCATCCCATTCAGTTTTTTTTACAGACTGTAGGCCATTTTTTTCACAGTCTGGGAGACCACGCGCTAGCCAGGCAGCTTGTTACAGAATTTCGGCCATCCAGCGGTGATAACATGATTGTTATTGCAGTCCTGGGTATGCTGGGATGGCGCGCTCTTCGTAATTCCTGGAATTTGAAAACAATAGATAATCCTGTATTTATTCTTGCTGTTGTAAGTTGGGTTCTGGGGTTTTTTGTGGTGAGAGTCTGGTCCGACTGGGGCATGCCGGCCATTTGCGTTTGGATGGCTCTGGAATTTGAAGAGTATTTGAAAACCGCAATGGATTCTTCTTCCTGGAAACGCGCAGGGCTTACCCTGGCGGTAGCCTGTATATTATTTGTTGCCATGACCAGTGACTATGGCAGCCGCTGGACGCAAAGCATGTCCGTGCAGTATCTTTCCGAGGACAAGCCTGAACATAAAAAATGGCTCCCGGAAAAAGGCGGCATTGTTTACAGCGATGATATGACGGTTTTCTACCAGACTTTCTATACTAACCCCCATGCTGATTGGCGATATATTCTTGGATTTGAACCGACCATGATGCCTCCTGATGATCTCGCCACTTTAAGAAAAATTCAGTGGAATTATGGTGCAAACGAGGCATACGATCCTTGGGTTAAAAAAATGCGGCCGGAAGACAGGTTGATTTTAAGAAGGCCGTCAATGCCGGCAATAAAGGAACTCGAGTGGAATTCAGTGGTGTCAGGGACATGGATAGGCCGCTTGCCGAAAAAATGATCATAGATCGAGAACAAAATTTAATTTTAATTTACGATCATATATTTCAAATCTGATGACAATTCCGCGGGGCATCAGCCGTCTTGGTTTAGGGGAATCCCCTGTGCAAGAGCTTTGCCACGATTTTATTTTCAGCCGAGGCCTTTTCATAATTGCCGGTTTCGAAGAAGGCATTTATGGAGCGATCAGCAGGAAATAGTCATTCTTTATTCCTGTTATTGATCTTGAATACGTATATCGTATTGTTTATTATCGCTACAGGTTTTAGTGGCTTATATTTATTAAAATAATTCAAATCAACCCTGATCACCTCTTTGGTATCATTCTTTAAAATAAAGTACGGATACCCGACAAGGAAATTGACGCTGATAGCATATATCCCGGGTTCTAATTCCCGGCTTGGAATAGTATATTTAATGCCATAAATTTCGGGATCAACCCTTCCAAAATAACCTAATTTTATTTCTTTGATGCCTTCTCTTTCCATGTATTTTTTTAATCCGGGGAGATCCTGTCCCCAATCTAGATTTGAGTCAATAAGCCAGCGATGCCCGTTGCTTGAGCTACCGGCGATGATGTTGAAATAGGACAGATAATTTGGATACACAAAGATTGCAGGCATAAGATAAACAAAAGCCAGAATAGGCAGTATTAGCCTCCATTTTTTTTTGTTTAAAATGAGATTATTTACAAAACTTCCGGCAGCGAGGAAAATCAATGGGAAAATAGGAAGTATATACCTTACGCCGATTGGGATATGGGTAAAAAAAGAAAAATAAAAAAAATACATTATGACAGGAACCCATATGCAAAGATCGTTTTCACGTTCAGTGCGTGGGGATTTTTTCCATAAAATAACAGTTAATATCAGGATTATCAGGAGGGCTGAAGGGTTTTTGATAATAAAAGCTATGAGGTAGTAATTCCACCAACCATCTAAAGAGTGTTCACCCATGAGATAACCGGTATAAACACCGCCCTCTGAAAGGGCCAACTGTTGATCAAAGCCGGTCAAATAATCAAATGGCAGAGGAACAGGGAATAAGGTCCCCAGCCACACTGATATATTTTGCAACAGGCTACTTGATAAATGATAATCTCCTATGGGTCTAAAGGATCCCGAAAATAAATATCCGATATTGATTACAATAAGACTAACCAGTATGATTATCAAAAAACAACCAATGTTTCTTAATATCAGGGTATACCCATAAACATTACGATTTCTATTTGATATCCATTCCTCAACAAAAAGAAATATAATAATTACAAAAAAAATAGGATAAAGGAGCAGGGCTGTAAATTTACTCAGTTGTGCTAACCCCAGGGAAATCCCCGCCAGCATAACAGAGGACGGGTCTTTTTTCCTAAGGTACCGCCAAAAACAGTAGATGCTCAAGAAGATAAAACAGCTTGCTCCGATGTCAATTGTGGTTAGGGTCGCGTGTGCAATAATATTCGGATTAAAAACATACAGGAATAATGCAAAAAGCCCCCCTGCTTGTCCATACAGTTGCGATCCAAACCTGTAAATAAACCATCCAAGCAGACAGCCGAGAAATATTACCATTACACGTCCATATAGGTAGATATCCCGGTAATTCTCCATGTTGAGATACATGAATTGATAGCCAAGCTGCCATGACGTCGGTTTAGTATTTATAATTTCAACAAGATTAATGACGGGTTGCGTAATGATGCATGTAGCAGCGGTAAGGCATTTAATCAAAGGTGGAGATTCACAGTCCATGCTCCAGTCCATTGTAAGGAGGTTATAAATTCCTGAGGGGAAATGGCTGAACTCATCAACTGTAACGGATTTTTCAAGCTGGCTGAAAAAACATATTAACGCAAAAATAAACAGCAATACCCAAGGTGCAGACCTTACATACAAAGAGCGATTTTTCATGTGCGCACCATCATTCTATCTTTGAAATTTCTTGTTATCAGCGATAAGAAAATAATTTATTTATATCGTATAGATGCAGAAAAGAAAAATGTAAGCGATGATATCGAACCCACATTTTACGATCCTTCTAAAACTGATAGGTGATGCCTCTTTAAAATACAGTGTGGTAAAGGACAAATCATCAATCTTAATACCCTGCTGTTTTCTTTCCTTATTAATAGTTATCGAAACATATTGTATTTGATAATGCAGTAAAGAGCCCGGAAACCGTCCTTCCAGTTAATTTTCTTCCCTTCATCGTAAGTACGTCCATAATAAGAAATGCCAACCTCATAGATGCGGCATTTTAGCTTCGATATTTTAGCCGTGATTTCCGGTTCAAAACCAAACCGGTTTTCTTCAATGGTTATTGACTGAATGATTTCCAGGCGGAAGGCTTTATAACAGGTCTCGACGTCGGTCAGGTTAAGATTCGTCAGCATGTTGGATATTAAAGTAATCAATCCGTTGCCGACGCGATGCCAGAAATAGACAACCCGGTGTGCTCCTCCACCCATAAAGCGCGAACCAAACACGACATCGGCCTTGTCACTGATAATTGGTTCAAGTATTTTAGGATATTCGGCAGGATCATACTCCATATCTGCATCTTGAATGATAATCACATCGCCTGTGGCAACCCGGATTCCCTCGCGTAAGGCGGCGCCTTTGCCTTGGTTTTTGGGTTGATAAATAATCCGGCTGACTTTGGCCGCGATCCTGTCTTGCAGGATTTGCCTTGTCCCGTCTGTTGAATCATCATCCACGATAATGATTTCTTTGTCGGAATAAGGCGCGCCCAATACGGCATCGATAAGTTCTTCGATGGTATCCGCTTCATTATAACAGGGTATCACAACGGAAAGTTTCATGGCGTGTCCATGGTGCTTCTTGACATTGAAAGATTTTGGTCAAATTACACTCAAGTGGAATGGTAAGTCAAAGGGAAAAATGATTTTTTGTCGGGAATCTTTTGTTTCTGGAATGGACAAACAGGAAAAATGAATATAAGATTAAATTGATGATTACAAGTTTACCGAATATTCCGAAAATGAGGTGTTGAGGAAGAGACCAATCACTGAAAAGCGCAAAAAAAGAGATCAAAAAAGGGAAATATAAAATTGTCGCTTAATTTTAAAGCTATTTTATACGATAGACGCCGGTAGATTATTGGTTCTCATTCTGGATATTAAGCGCCGTAATGATGCTTACTGATGCCGCAACAAGGAGTCTGTCCTGAATGAAGAACTTACCGGTAAAACATGAATACTTTGTTAAGGTTATTTTCCTTTCGGTGATTTTTCTTTTTATACTGGTCGAATTGCTTCTGGCGCTCACGCCGCCGATTGCCCGTGATGTTCTGATTCATCATCTGGCTATNNCCGCTGTATTTCGGCAATGATATTATTCCCAACTTTATACATTTGAGCTTTGGTATTGGCACGGCTGCTTTGCTTTACGGATACTTGAACAAGAAATCAGGGCAACTGGCCGGTTTGCTGGGTGCGCTGATTTTCATCAGTCTGCCGACGATTTTGCGGACGGCAACCACGGCCTACGTTGACGCCGGTCTGGTTTTTTTTACGACGCTCAGTGTTTTGGCGTTCCTTTACTGGAGAGATTCCGAATATAAGAATATCCGTTGGTTGTTGATTTCCGCCATCGCGATGGGGCTGGCACTGGGCACAAAATACAGCGCGCTTCCGGCCTGGTTTTTTCTGACGCTGGCCATCGTGTTCATTTATTCCAGAGATACAGGGGGGCAGGGCAGGGCGCTGCTGTATGGCCTGGTATTCTTTCTTGTTTCGCTTTTGGTGTTTTCTCCGTGGCTGATCAAAAACATAATTCTAACGGGAAATCCTCTTTATCCTTTGTATCAGGGTGTTTTCGGCGCAGGCGGCGGAAATCTGTCGGAGGCCTATCAGATTGTTTCAACTGACGCAGGCATGTTTAAAATGCGGCAAATGCTTTATGGAGATAACTTTTTAGAAACATTGTTGATTCCGATTCGTTTTTTTCTCCAGGGACAGGATCATAATCCCCAGTATTTTGATGGGGTCTTAAATCCAGTGTTGATTTTTATTGCCCCTTTTGCGTTTATGAACCGGAGGATGAAGACGGACAAGCTCCTTTTATTGGCTTTTGCCGTCTTTTTTATTCTGCTGGCTTTTTTCATGGACAAGCATCGAATCCGCTATATCCTGCCGTCTGTGCCGCTGGTGATTATCCTGACGGTAATGGGTTATGTAAATATTTTGAACTGGATCATGGAGAGGCCCAATCGTCTGCGGATGGCGGGCCTGGTTGCCTTTGCCGGTGTGCTCATCGGCATGATCGGTTTTAACGCGGCTTACGCGAAAAATTATTTTATCAAAATTGCTCCGGTAAACTACATTCTGCAAAAAGAGTCGCGCGACGATTTTATTGCCCGGCACGACGGCAGTTATCGGGCGGTGCAGTTTATCAACAAACAAACGCCGGCCAATTCCCGGATCAGGTTGATTCTGCTGGCTGGCCGCGGTTATTACCTGGATAGAAGTTATGACGACGATGCTTCATTCGGAATGAATGTCATCCAGCGTATGGTTTCGTTGTCTGCAGATGAGCAAGAATTTCAAAAGTATCTGCGCTCATTAAGTTGCACGCATTTTTTGATGCGTTATGATTTGTTTCAAAAGTTTCTGACAGACAATTATTTGCCGGAAGAAATCAATCAGTTGATGGCGCAGTTGAATAAATCAGTTACGATGATCTACCGTGATGATTACTATGCCGTTATTGGGTTAAAATAATAATGATACAAAACATCTCATATAAACGTGATAATTCAGTATCATGGCGGTAATCATCTTTGCTGCTCAAACCTTTTTAATTTGCCTTGACATTAGTTTCTGTTTGGTTTAATAAACACGTGACCTTTAGTCAGTAGTTGACTTAAATCCGCAGAAAATGGCTTAAGGTTATCCCTCGGGGTAGAGAGTTTATGCCCCTGAGTGTCAGGAATTGATGCTTGGGTGTGTCCACGGGGCAAAATCAATTTCAATATTTTTTTGACTTTTCTTCAAGGTGAAAAGGGAACCACGGAATGCCTGAAGTCCTCACTTTTATAACTAAGATGACCCATGAATCGTTGCTTGCACGATTCATGAAATATTGAATGAAGTATTAATTTTAATGGGGCGCGGCTTGGCCTCAAACAATTTATGAACCGTAAAACAAACAGGCGGTTCATAAGAAAATGAAGGAGGAGAATAATGTCATTTAAGATCAAAAAAGCGGCTGTATTAGGTGCGGGAGTCATGGGTGCGGGCATCGCGGCTCATCTGACCAATGCCGGTATCGAGTGCTACCTGCTCGATATCATCCCATTCGAACTGACAGATGCTGACAAGAAAGCAGGCCTTACGGAAAAAAGTCCTGCATGGCGAAATCGCTTCGCGGCAAACGGTCTTGCCGCTGTAACAAAGTCGAAACCCGCCAGTTTCTTCAGCAAGAAAAACGCGTCCATGGTCACCATCGGCAACTTTGAAGACAATTTGAAGTGGCTGGAAAATGTGGACTGGGTCATCGAGGTTGTCGTGGAAAACCTCAAAATCAAGCAGGAACTTTTTGCCAAAGTGGAAAAAGTGGTCAAACCGACCTGCATCGTTTCCACCAATACATCCGGTATTCCGATTAAAGACATCAGCGAAAAATTCGGTCCCGCGTTGAAGAAACGCTTCCTGGGAACCCACTTCTTCAATCCTCCGCGCTACATGAAACTGATGGAAATCATTCCCGGCGAGCAAACGGAAAAAGACGTTGTGGATTACATGGTGAAATTCAGTGAGGAAGTCCTGGGCAAGGGTGTTGTTATTTGTNNTTTGATCTGTCCGACTGTATCAAGATCATGCTGGAAAAGAAGCTGAAAATTGACGAAGTAGACGCTATCGTCGGCAAGGCCCTCGGACATCCGGGCACGGCCGTTTTCGGAACGATGGATCTGGTCGGTCTCGATGTGGGATTCCATGTCGGGAAAAACCTCTATGATGCCGTTCCCGATGATGAAGCACGCGATACGTTCAAGGCCGAACCTTACCTGGAAAAAATGATTGCCAACAAGTGGCTGGGCAACAAGACCAAGCAGGGATATTACAAGAAAACCAAGGATGCCAACGGCAAAACGGTTAAATTGATGCTGGACATCGACACAATGGAATATGTTCCCGCCGGCAAACCGAAGTTTGATTCTATTTCCGCGGCGAAAAAGATGGAAAATGTAGCCGATTCCATCAAGCACGTATTCAACGCTGATGACAAGGCCGGCGATTTCGCGCGCGCCTATTTGTGCAAAACCTTCATCTATTCAGCCAACCGGGTCGGTGAAATCTGTGATGACATCATGGCCATCGATAACGCCATGAAATGGGGTTACAATAACAAATTGGGCCCGTTCGAAGCTTGGGATGCCGTGGGCGTCAAAGAAGCCATTGACGTCATGAAGAAGCTGAAATTAAAAGTTCCCAAGAAAATCGATGAAATGCTGAAAAAAGGCTGTGAATCGTTCTACACAACCAAGGCAGACGGGAAATATTACTACGACTTTGAAAAGAAGGGCTATGCCAAGATTGTTGAAAATCCCAAGATCATCTTGCTGCCCGATCTCAAAAGCCGCAACAAGATTGTTAAAGAAAATGAAAGCGCCACCCTCGTTGATATCGGAGACGGCGTGGTCTGCCTCGAATTCCATACCAAGATGAATTCGATTGACGAACCTCTCACCCAGATGCTTGCCGCATCCTGCGACATCGTCGAAAAAGACTTTGCGGGCATGGTGGTTGCCAATCATGATGAGCGTGCTTTCTGCGCGGGCGCCAACGTTTTCGCGGTCCTGGTGGCTGCCCAGAAGGGCGAGTGGGATCTGCTCGAAAAGAGCATTGCGGCTCTGCAGGATGGCAACATGAGAATGAAATACCTTGATAAGCCCGTTGTAACGGCTCCTGCCGGCCTGGCACTGGGCGGCGGCTGCGAAATTGCCATGCACGGCGCCCGATGTCTGCCGAACGGCGAAACCTACATGGGTCTTGTTGAAGTCGGCGTCGGCGTGATTCCCGCGGGCGGCGGCTGCAAGGAACTTCTGGTCCGTCTGACTGAAGGCATTCCTGCCGGTTGCGTAGAAGGCGGTATGAATCTGCAGTATCACATCGGCAAAGCTTTTGAAAATATCGCCACGGCGAAAGTCGCCACCAGCGCGATGGAAGCCATGGAACTGGGCTACATCCGCAAGTCGGAAACCATCAACATGAGCCGCGATCAGCAGATCTATGAAGCCAAGCAGATTGTTCTTTCGTTAAACGTGGCCGGTTACAAACCGCCCAGACCCGCTCAGATTCCTGTCATGGGTGAGAATTTCCGTGGCTTGGTTGAAGGTATCATCATGAATATGAGATACGGCAAATACATTTCCGATTACGATTTGTTTGTGTCGAGAAAAGTGGCTCACATTCTTTCCGGCGGCGACTGCGCTGAAGGGACCTATGTCTCCGAGCAGGAAATCCTCGATCTGGAAAGAGAGGCCTTCCTGAGCCTGATGGGCGAGACGAAAACGCACGAACGTATTATGCATATGCTGACCAAGGGCAAGCCGTTGCGCAACTAATTAA
>DFZJ01000115.1 GCA_002382045.1 Syntrophaceae bacterium UBA4059 | reverse complement strand
GCTGCATTACTGGGGATGCACAAAAAATTCTGGGAGGACCGGCGCGGCGGCCTGATTTTTTACATATATTTGTCGCACACCCGCATGATCCCGGCAAAGAAATTGACGTTAATCAAATACGAATTGGCAGGCCTTAGCGAAGCTGTCTTTTGGACGTATGATCTTTCCCCAGGTAATAGTTGATCCAGGAAGAGGTTTGATAGAGGTCCCAGTTGCAGGGCGGAACAATGCCCTTATCCAGTTGCGATTCCTCGGCATGTTTCTTCAATCGGGCATAGGCCCGAACATAAATACACCGCCTCTTTTCGGGATAAACCTCGCACCATCCCCGGAAACTCCCGCCGCAGGCGGCGTTGCGCTGGTTTTTCGGGCATTGCGACATGGGGCACAGATAGGCCGCATCGATCAGGGCGCAATCTCCGCAGTCCCTGCAGTCAAAAAGCACGACCTTGGTTAAGTGTTCCAGCTTGTGAAAAGGTCCTTCCATCTTTGTCCCCTGCACTTTGCCGCAAAGATTCTTCATGGCGTCGTAAAGTTTCTTTCCAGGTTCATACATCAGTTGATGGAAGAAACGCGAAAATCCATAGGTGCGTTCCACGTCGGCATCGAGCGGCCGGTTTAGTCTTGTTGCCGGCGTCTCAAGGTTCAGCCCCGTGTCCGGATTGCGTTCAAAGTAGTAGAAGCCGCCTGGAATAGGATAATCAAAATAACGGATCAGCTCGTTCCATCGGGGGGCAAGTTCCTCGCCTTGACGGATAATGGCTTCCACCTGTTCATATTTGATGTTGTGACCGCCGATGTGAACGCCATCGAAGCCCATTCCCTTCATGATGGCATACATCCGGGCGGCGCGCAGGATTCTTGCCCCTTCTCCCTTGTCGGGATCGTTGCGCTCCCGGTCAATATCCGCGAGGAGTTTATCGGTGACGACACTGCCCGGCAGGTCGTTGCGGTTCATCATTTTGGCTGCGCCGAAGGGCAGGATATAAATGTTTCCCACCAGCGGAATATTAAAACCGTTTTGTTTCATGAAGAGCAACACTTCATGAAATTTTCGGGCGTCGTATCCCAGTTGCGTGACGACGAATTGCGCGCCGGCGGCGATTTTCTTTTTCAGTTTGTAATACTGGACCATTTGCTCCGCTTCGGTTGCCTTGAAAGGAGAAACAACCGCGCCCGGGAAAAAATCGCTGGTCTGATGCGTGACGTTGCCTTTGATCCCCGGATACGTCAGTCCCCGGTTCATGTCTGATATCAGTTGCAGGGTATGAAGGGGATCGAGGTCAAAGACCGGTGCGGGTCTTCCCTGAAAACCGGATGCGGGATAATCGCCGCTCATCACCATGAGATTTCTGACGCCTGCCCGATCCAGGGCGTACAACTGACTTTCCATCTGATTGCGGTTTTTATCTTTGCTGGTAAAATGAACGAGCGGTTCGATGCCCAGCTTTAAAATTTCGTAGCCCATAAAATCAGCGGACATGGCCGGGGTTCCGCCCGGATTATCCGTCAGCGTCAGGGCATGAATTTTACCTCCGGCTGCCGCCTGACCGGCCAGCGTCAGGGCTTTTTCCTGGGCTGTTTCTTTCGCGCCTCTTCCCGGCACCAGTTCCCAGGTGACCGGAAACTCGGCGGGATTCAATAAAGCTTCTTTAAAACGATTGCTTTGCATCGATATCCTCAATGGCCCTTTGGGATAGCTTTTACAGGGTTCACGCTGTTTTTTTTGAAAATCGCATTTACGAAAGAGCTTGTCAACCATTTCTTGCAGTTACGATAGAAATTTGTTACTTTCCTGCCATGCGTCAGGTAAATAAAAATATCATGCATCAATTATTATATTGTCTGGCGATTCTTTTTATTGCTTGTTGGTCTTCTCCAGGATTTGCCGCGACTGAAATATCCAATGTCCGATACTGGGCGGCGCCTGATCATACGCGCGTTGTTTTTGATCTCAGTAACCAAACCGATTATCAGTTTAAAATAAGCGATAACATTCTCACGCTGGAATTTTCCGATGCCCGGCTTAAAAATTCGCTTCCTTCGGGGATGATCGTTGACAAGCCCGGCATCGACAAGATCATCTTTAACACCGTGGCTGATCATCAATGTAAAATTGAAATTGTTCTGAACCGCTATCTAAAAGCGGAAGTCTTCAAGTTAAAAAAATTCATGGATAAACCTGACCGCATTGTTGTCGATATCATCGTGCAGCAGGCCGTCAAAGAAGAAATCGTTGCGGAACGTAAAATACCATCCGTGAAAAAAAGAGTCATTGTGATTGATCCCGGCCACGGCGGAGAAGATCCCGGCGCCGTCGGCAAAAATGGGACTTATGAAAAAAATGTCGTGCTGGCCATCAGCCGTGAAATAAAAAAATCGATTCATAAAATGCCCGGATATCGGGCCATATTAACCCGCGACGGCGATTATTATGTGTCTTTCAGCAAACGTCTGAGCATTGCCAGGCAGGCTGGCGCAAGCCTCTTTATCAGCGTCCATGCTGATGCGGCCAGAAACCGTCAGGCTAAATGCAGTTCCGTTTATTGCCTTTCCACGGGCGCCGCCAGTAATGAAGCCGCCAAATTGCTGGCGAACAACGAAAACCTGTCTGATATCATCGGCGGTGTTCCCAACGGCGAAGGCAATAATCAATCCGATGAGATAATCCTGAACATGTTTCAGACCAATACCATCAATTTGTCGAAAACATTTGCCGTTGATTTACTGGATCAGATTGGCCGCGTGCACTGTTTGAAGTATCCTGTCTTTCATGAGGCGCCGTTTCGTGTTTTAAAACTGCTGGATGCTCCCGCCGTGCTTCTGGAAACGGCGTTTATTTCTCATGCCCGGGAAGAGCGTCTGTTGAAAACAGTCAGCTTCAGAAAGACAATCGCCTCCGCGGTTGCCACATCCGTTGCCAATTATTTTTCCGCTTCATCCCCCGTCGTCGCATCGGCCCGGGATGCAGGTAAAAAAGAAGATCGTGTCGCGCCCGTTTTAAAAAAGGCCACGGATGACAAACGTCGTCCGGTCAAAACGATGACCTATCGTGTGAAACGCGGTGATACCCTGAATGCAATAGCCTTCCGATATGAAACAACCCTGACAACACTTCTGAATCTGAATCAGATGAAAATCAACGATCCTCTCTATGTCGGCCGGAAAATTCTGATTCCGGTTGCCGAAGTTGAAACGATCGGCCAGAGACCTCTGAAAAGATATACCGTTAAAAAAGGCGATACACTGTTCTCTCTGGCGAAAAGCAGTTCCATGACCATCGATGAATTGCGACGCATCAACAACATGACGGATGCCGATGTTTTATGGTTGGGGCAGAAAATTATGTTGCCTCAATAGCCGAAATGCAAACCCTGTTTTCAGCTTTGAAATGATGAAGGAGGTTATCATGACAGAAGCAACCCAGCAGGCGCTGTGCGGTCTGCGCGACCTTTCCATGATTCAATGGTATGTGATCCCTTTGATGGCGATTGTCTTTTATGTTTATACCCGTGAAATCAAAGAGGCGAGGAAGACCAGCGACTGGAATGCCGTTCTGGCCGGCCTGACCGTTTTCGGCGTCGATTTTTTCAATGAGACCTGGAATGGCTGGGCCCTGAATATCACAGGGCGTTCCGCTTTCTGGACGACGCCCGGCGATACGGCGCTGCGCACCATGGTCGGCTGGAACATCGAAATCATGTTCATGTTTTTACTGCTGGGTATCATTTACTACCATACCCTTTCGGACAGTAAAAAAGAGAAAATTCTGGGGCTTCCCGAAAAATGGTTCTGGGCGATCGGCTACAGCATCTTTTGCGTTTTTATCGAATGTGTGTTGAATCTGGGTGGGCATCTGGTCTGGGAGTATCCCTTCTGGTATTTATCTTTTAAAGGTGTCTGGCTGGTTTTCCTGATCGGTTATTTTCACTTCTTCTGCTTTGCTATTTTAGTCATCAGTCTCAAAACGATGAAAGCCAAGTTGACGGTTGTGGGTATCATTTATGCCGTGCCGGTGATGATGAATATTCTGGCGTTCGGCTTCTGGGGCTGGATGTACTAATTGTATTGAATTCATCAAAAACTTTATTGTATTTTTCATGAATCATTTTGCGGTCGAATTCCCAGCAGTCAGCCAGCATCTTTTCCTGTTCGGATTGGTTGAAGTATTCCTGGCAGGGATAAAAGAAAAAATAAATACCTGCAAAGATGTCACCGGCAATGCCTTTGCCGGTATTTATGGCTATTGCAACTTGGTTGCATTTTTGGTACACAGGCTCACCATGGAAAAAATATCGCGGATCATATCGTAATTATATCCATTTTTAAAGAAAAGGGCGTTGTCCGTTATCTGTTATATTTCAACAGCCGGGGGCAATGACATTGCCAACACAATCCGGTTAAAGGGATCGACCATGATGCACGCAAAAAAAATATTCTTATGGATGCTGATCGGACTTTTTCTGATCGTTTCCTGTAAACAGGCGGAGGAACCCGGAGGACATGATACCCGTCTGAAAGTCGTGGCCACTATTTTCCCCCTGTACGATTTTGCCCGAAATATAGGCGGTGATAAGGTTGCAGTCCAGATGCTGCTGCCGCCCGCGTCAGACGCGCATCACTATGAACTCAAGCCGTATGATATCGTCCGGGTCAGCAAAGCGGACATTTTCCTTTTTACCAATTTTGAAATGGAACAGTGGGCCTACAAAGTGATCAACGCCGCTGCTGAAAAAACGAATATGCGGGCGGTCGAAACCGGACAGGGTGCATCGTTACTGTCTTCGTCGGTGTCGCCTGAACAGGATGCTGATCATCTGGCCGACCGGCAGGGACATGACATGGAACACGCGGCCAGATTTGATCCGCATATCTGGCTGGACTTTGTCAATGCCCAGAAGATGATCGATAACATTGCAACGGCTTTTATCAACAAAGATCCGAAAAACAGTGAGACCTATAAAAAAAACGCGCAGGACTACAAACTTAAACTGGTGGACCTGGATAACAAATACCGCACACAGTTATCAAACTGCAAAACAAGAACCATTCTGCATGCCGGACACTGGGCCTTTGCTTATCTGGCGCAGAAGTACAATTTGAAATACATGTCAGCCTATAATATGTCGGCGGATGCGGAGCCCTCGCCGCAACAAATGTTGGCGCTGATTAAAGAAGTTAAAGGACAAGGACTGGGGTACATATACTACGAAGATCTGGCCGCGCCAAAGCTGGCCAAAACCATCGCCGCGGAAACAGGCGTGGGGCTGCTCAAACTCAGCAACGGGCACGACATCGGTCAAAAAGATATTAAAGCCGGCGAATCCTTCATTTCGTTGATGGAAAGAAATCTGTTGAATCTCAAAAAGGGGATGCAATGCCCATAATTCGCGTGGATGATTTAACATTCCGATATAATGGTCTGGATGTGATCAGCAACATCACTTTCTCCGTGGAAAAGGGGACATACCTGGGCATTGTGGGGCCCAATGGATCAGGCAAGAGTACGCTGATTAAATGCATTCTGGGTATTTTACAACCCGAGCAGGGCAGGGTAGAACTGTTCGGCAAGCCGCTCGATCGTTTCAGGCACTGGGCGAAAATCGGTTACCTGCCGCAACGGCTCAACGCATTGAACACGCATTTTCCCGGCACCGTGGAAGAGATTGTGCAAATGGGTCTGCCCAAAAAAGATGCGGCAACACTGAGGCGCACACTGGAGACGATGGCGATCGGCCATCTCGCCTCGCGTCTGATCGGAGAGCTGTCTTATGGCGAGCAGCAGCGGGCCATGCTGGCACGGGCGCTGATGAGACGGCCTCAATTGCTGATTTTTGACGAACCGACCACCGCGCTGGATCCTGAAACCCGTGAAATATTCTATGCGCTGACGAAAACGTTGAACCACAGGGAAGGAACGACGATTATTCTGATTACGCACGATATCGGGATCATCGGTCAATACGCGCAAAACCTTCTTTATCTGGATAAAAAAGTCATTTTCTCGGGGACCTTCAAGGATTTCTGCTCTTCCGGGGATATGACCGGATTGTTTGGCCCGAAAAGTCAACATATCATCTGCCATCAACACGATCAATCGGGGGCATGCGGCTGATGAATTTGCTTGATATCCTGAGTTATGAATTTGTTCAACGGGCGATGGTTGCAGGCATGCTGATTGCCGCTGTGTCAGCGCTCCTGGGGTTATTTCTCGTCCTGCGCCGTTTCTCCTTGATCGGAGACGGCCTGGCCCATACGACCTTCGGCAGTGTTGCGGTTGTGCTTTTAATCGGTATCAGCCCTCTTTATGTCACGCTGGCGGCGCTGCCGCTGGTGATGGCTTCGTCTCTGGCCATTTACAAGTTGACGTCATCGCGAAAAATCAATGCGGATTCGGCTATTGGCATTATTTCTTCGCTGGGAATTGCGTCCGGTATCATTCTGGCCAGTTTGTCCGGAGGATTCAATGTTGACCTGTTCAGCTATCTTTTTGGGAATATTCTCACCGTGAATAACACCGAACTGCTCCTTTCTTTCATCGTGTTTCTGATTGTCGTGGTCGTGGTCTTTTATTTCTACGACGATTTGTTTGCGGTAACCTTTGATCAGGAGCTGGCTCAAAGCATGGGCATCAAAACCCGAAGGATTAACGTGATTCTTTTCCTGCTGACGGCGATTGCCGCCGTTCTGGCCATGAAAGTTGCCGGCATCATGCTGGTTTCAGCGCTGCTGATTCTGCCTGCGCTCACCGCCCTGCAGCTTGCCGTCAGTTTCCGGACGACGATGATTGCGGCTGTCGTTTTTTCAATCGTGGCGGTTGTTTGCGGCATTATTTTTGCTTTTTTGTTAAATTTGCCGGCGGGCGCAATGATAGTCCTGTTTAATATCTGTTTCCTTTTTCTGGTTTTCGTGGCTAAAAAACTCTCTCACCTGCGGAGGTAAAGCACGATGTCGATCATGAAAATTATTGCAACGCTTTCCCATCTGCTTTTTATTGCCGCGATTGTGCTGGGCCTTTATCTGCCGCAGGCCGCGCCCGTGGCCTGTGTTCTGATTATGCCGGCATTGATGATCACCTTCACTGTAACGTTGCTTCGTTATCCCGGCGGCTTTTTCAAAAAGCCCAGAGCGCTTTTCTCCGGGGCGCTCTGGGGTAATCTGATGAGCTACCTGGTTTCAGGAAACCTGATTATCCTGGGAAGCATTTTTCTGATCCGCGATGAAAAATTCTGGACAGGTCTGGTTCTGATCGCGGCTGTTCCACCTGCCGTGGCGATTCTGCCGTTGAGTGAAAAAATACAGGGGGATAAAATGCTGACACTGGCCGGTTTTGCCGGGACTTATGTCGGTGCGCTCATTTTGACGCCTCTGATTGGCGTTGCTTTCCTCAAGTATATTCCCATTCATTATACGAAATTGATTATCCTGGCCGTGGCTTTAATCCTGCTGCCGCTCATTTTGTCCCGTCTTGCCGTCGATCGGGACTGGGAGACCAAAATTCATCCTTATGAGGGAAGGATTTCGGACGGGTGTTTTTTTGTCGTATTTTATGCTCTGGCCGCCAGTAACGCTCAACTGATCAGGCAATGGCCTTTGGATATCCTATTCATTGCTCTTCTGGCTCTTGCCGTCATTATTTTAGTTACGCTTGCGCTGGCGCTTATCCGCCGGTTTTACAGGATTTCGCATTCAACTATTTCCTCACTCCTGCTTTTGGGAACCATGAAAAATTACGGTCTGGCCGGCGGCATTGCTCTGTATATTTTTAATCCCGAGGCCGCCGTCCCGGCTTTAATTTTTTCTGTTTTTATGTTCATCCATATGATCTGGCTGCAATTTAGTGCTCGAAACAATACCCCTGTTCAATTATCTTGATTATCAGAATCGAAGACCAGATTACCTTGCGGCGGTTATTCAGAACCTGATTAACTGGGATTTTGTTAATGCTAATTTGGGTTGATCATCCGGCGTTTGATCCGAGCCTTGATAAGCCGGGGTTGTTCGGGTTGAAAAAAGAGGAAATAATAAAAAAAGGGGGGCCTGAAACCAGGTCCCCTTCTTTGATATAACAAACACTTGCAGGATTATTATTTTTTCTTGTCGACTCTGTCTTTAAGCTCTTTGCCGACCTTGAAAAATGGCAACTTTTTTGGCTCAACTTTAATTTTTGTTCCGGTTTTAGGATTTCTTCCGGTGTAGGACCCATATTCTTTAACGACAAAGCTGCCGAAACCCCGAATTTCGATGCGACCGCCGTTTTTTAGTTCATCAGTAAAACCTTTGAAAACAAGGTTAACAACATCAATTGCTTTTTTTTCCGTTAAATCTAGCTTCTTGCTCAAAGCTTCAATAAGACCGGATTTGTTCATAGAGCCTCCTTAAGACCATTTACAGCGTGAATCGCCTGATATTATGATGCTGATCGTCTCGCACGTCGGCGACTATTATTTATTTTTAAACGATTGTCAAGAATATTTTTACCTTTTTGCGCCGTTTCCTGGAGCAATTGATTGATTTCCCGGCTGGTTAGATCCCGCCATTGGCCTTCCTTTAACCCTGTCAAAGTTATATTGCCGATGGATTCGCGCACCAGACGGGCCACCTGACGACCGGCAGCCTCAAAACCTCTGCGAATGATCCTGTTTTTGCCCTCGCGAAGCGTGAGACTTAGCCATGTGCTTTTGTCATTGAACTTTTCAACCTTCAAATTTTCCGGTTTGAATATTCCATCCGGCAATTTGACGCCACTTGCGATTTGTTTTAATTCTTCTCTGCTTAAGCGTCCCGTGATCTTCACCCGGTAGGTTTTTGGTACCTGAAAACGCGGATGCTGTATTTTTTGGGCAAAATCCCCGTCATTGGTCAAAAGCAATAGTCCCGACGACTCGTAATCAAGCCTGCCGACGGGATAGACCCTTTCCGGAACATCCCGGACGAGATCGACAACCGTCGGTCTGTTTTGAGGATCGGACATTGTCGTGACATATTCCGCCGGTTTATGTAATGCAATGTAATAAAAAGTTTTTTCAACGGAAATGGTATTACCGTCCACCCGGATCACGTCCACTTGAGGATCGGCCTTGACGCCCAGTTCGGTCACAATCTTCCCATTGACGCTTACTCTTCCTGTTGTGATCAGGACTTCGACATGACGGCGCGAGTCAATGCCGGCTGCGGCGATTATTTTCTGCAGGCGTTCTTTCATGAATTGATGTCATCCTCGACTATGTCCTGTGTGAAAGATTCATGCTCCGGCGTTTCCTGGACGTGAACACTCTCCGCAGTAATTTCTTCAGTATGCTCCTCAATAGATTCCTCCACAGATTCTACTTCGCGCTCCTCAGCCATTTCCATCTCACGCTCTTCGGTGCTCCCTGTGGCAGTCTCTTCGACCGTTTCCAGATCAAGGATTCCCTGCTGTTCAGTTATCTCTTTTAATTCTCTCATGGTCGGCAGGTCGGCCAGTTCCTTGAGGTTGAATACTTCCAGAAATTTTTTAGTAGTCCCGTAAATAATGGGTTTGCCCGGCACATCCTTGCGTCCCACGATACGGATCAGCTTCTTTTCCAAAAGACCTTTGAGCGGAGCGCCAACATCGACGCCGCGAACCGTTTCAATTTCCGCTTTCACAATCGGTTGCCGGTAGGCCACAATGGCCAGCGTTTCGAGTGCCGCCGGAGACAGAGTTGCAGGTTTTGTGCCTTTGAGTTTCTTGACCCAGACAGACATCTCCGTTCTGGTACGGAACTGAAAACCGCCCGCAACTTCCTGCACGCTTATTCCGCTTTGGCGTTGGTCATAACCGACAATCAGTTGATCGAGCGCGTTTTGAACTTCTGGCCTGTCCACACCGTCCAGTATGGTGCATATTTTATCCAGCGTAAGCGGCGATTCGGACGCCAGAATTAATGCTTCAATAATGGCAGAAATATTTTCCATTTTAAGACTCCACGGCCGGGAATATTCGAATGACGCCAAACGCCGCCGTCTGATAAGCTTTAATCATCTTCAGCTTGATGAGTTCCAGCAGAGCCAGAAATGTGTAAACGATCCGGCGGCGATCTTTTCTTTCTCCCAGCAATTCTTCAAAGGTAAGATTTTTTTCGAGCGTCAGGCGCTCCATGACATCATTGATGATATCCGTCAGCGACAACTTTTCCAGATCGATTTCCATCAACTCTTTTTTATCCAGGCGTGAAACAAGGTGGTGAAAAGCTTCAATCAATTCAAAAATACTCACTTCAATCAGCTCATCTTCATCCGTTGTCTTTTTTGTTTCCTCAGGCAGGGCCGCGGACCGTTTAAACACGTCCCGTTCCAGAAGCGGTCTTTGCGACAACTCCGTGGCGGCCTCCTTGAAAGTCTGGTATTCCAGAAGTTGGCGGACCAGCTCGGCGCGCGGATCATCTTCCAGATCTTCTGCGGTCGGCTCTTCCGGCACAGGCAACAGCATGCGGGATTTGATATGAATCAGGGTGGACGCCATGACCAGATACTCACCCGCCAGATCCAGATTCAGCGATTTAATAATATTCAGATATTCAAGATACTGCTGGGTGATCAGAGCGACAGGAATATTATAAATATCGATCTCATTTTTTTTGATCAGATATAACAGCAGATCCAGTGGACCCTCAAAAATATCCAGTTTGATCGCGTAATCTGTTGTCGGTTCTTCATTCATAAAAGTATTTAAATTTTGACGGCTTCGCGAACTTCTGCCATGGTTTCGCGGGCTATTTTGGCCGCCCGGTTGTTGCCGTCCGCGATGATGTCATGAATTTCCTGTAAATGATTCAGATAATAATCCATGCGTTCATGAACAGGCGCCAGCGCCTCTTCGATGCGCGCCGCCAGCTTTTTTTTGCAATCGATACAGCCGATGTCGGCTATGCGGCACGCCTTGTTGATTTCAGCGCCGGTTTCCCCGGAAGAGTATAATCCATGAAAAGTGAAGACATTGCAGATGTCGGGATTGCCCGGGTCTTTTTTCCTCATCCTCTGAGGATCGGTAAACATGGAGGCGATTTTCAGGGAAAGCTCCTTGCCCCGGTCGGACATGTAAATGGAATTATCGTAGGACTTGCTCATTTTCCGGCCGTCGATGCCCAGCAATTTTGGTACGCTGGTCAGAAGCGGTTCCGGAACGGGGAAGACTTCTTTTTGATAAATAAAATTAAAACGCCTCGCGATCTCACGCGTCAGTTCAACATGCGGCAGCTGGTCAACGCCGACCGGCACGCCGTAAGCTTTGTACATGATAATATCGGCTGCCTGCAAGACGGGATAGCCCAGGAAACCGAAGGTGGATAAGTCTTTGGAGGTCAACTCAGCCTGCATTTCTTTATAGGTGGGATTACGCTGCAGCCAGGCCAGCGGCGTAATCATGGAAAGCAGCAAAAATAATTCGGCGTGTTCCTTTACCGCCGATTGAACAAACAGCGTACTTTTAGCCGGGTCGAGACCGGCGGCCAGCCAGTCAATGACCATGTTCACACCGTTATCCCTGATCGATTCCGTCGATGCGTATTCACTGGTGATTGCGTGCCAGTCCGCGACGAAGTAAAAACAATGGTAGTCACCGCTGTTCTGCAGTTCGACCCAGTTTCCTAAAGCCCCGTGTAAATTTCCCAGATGCAGACGGCCGGTGGGGCGCATCCCGCTGAGAATCCTTTTTAGTGCCAAAACAAAAGCTCCTTACTATACTATTTGATGGATGGATAAATGCACTAAGGCCTCCGATTGTCAAATAAATAATGCGGAGGCCTTAGTTGAGATAAAAACTTAAAAAACACTATTTCACTTTGTCGGCCAGAGTTTTGCCAGCCTTGAATTTCACGACTTTCTTCGCGGCGATTTTGATAGCCTTGCCGGTCTGAGGATTTCTGCCTATTCTTGCTTTTCTTTTGACGACGGAAAACGTTCCAAATCCAACCAGACCCAGTTTGCCGGCCTTTTTAAGCTCTTTGGTGACTGCGCCGATGTAAGCTTCCAGTGCAACTCCTGCCGCTGCTTTGGTAATGCCTGCTTCATCCGCCATAACCCCGATCAATTCTGCTTTCGTCATTCTCTTGCCCCTCCCTTTTGTGAAATTAAACTTTTATTTTATGACATTTCGCTTGCAACGGCCGCCATCCAGTTCCAATTTTACAACCTTGTGTCTGGTTTTTTTGCAACCGTCACAGACCTGATTTTCAGAACCCGTGCCCGATCCATCAATTCAATTTATTGTAACCCGCTTGTTTACTCGTTTGACGAAACGATCTAGGCTTCAAAGTCGCGCTACGACTAACATAAAAAAAAACAACAATCAAGAAAAAAGTAACCGCACATCAGCTGTGCACGAATGATTCCATCCGCTGAAGTACGGTTATCCGCCGAGGGAAGGAAGCACGCGAAAATTATTTTAAGACACGCTTTTGATTAATCCACTCCTCTTTGACAAGTGCTGTGCCATGTGTTAGTAATCCTCACCCTCGGTATATCGCTGCAAGAGATGTGACGCGACCGGCAATGTAATCCTGGTGGATGGGGTTGAAAGTAAAGGGCATGGATTTTTTTTATGAAAAACAGTTTTAAACAGACCCTGACAGGCTGGATGATTCTTTCCCGGCCGCCGTTCCATATTGTCGGTATCCTGCCCTTTGTCCTGGGAACTATGCTGGCATACCGCCTGGCGAGAGCTTTTAGTCTGGAAGTGTTTATTTTGGGCATTGCCGGCGTGATCCTGATTATGCTTTCCACGTATCATTCCGGAGAATACTTTGACCAAAAGGAGAATGCGATTTCCTCCCGTCTGCACCAGAACCAATTCGCCGGCGGCACCCGGATGATTCCCGAGGGGAAAATGCCTCCCGGTGTTGCCCTGTGGACAAGTATCATAACCCTTCTTATGGCCTTAACGATCGGAATCGTTCTTCAGTTTGTCTATCAGACCGGCCCCTATACCCTCGTTCTGGGTTGCCTGGGGGCGCTTCCCGGCTTTTTCTATTCCACGGAACCCATCCGGCTGGTCAAACGAGGACTGGGAGAAATGTTCATTGGTTTTTGTTTCGGCTGGTTGCCTGTTGCCTCGTCTTATTACATCCAGACGGCGACCATCGCGCCGGTCATCAACTGGTTGTGGTTGCCCATCGGTCTTTCCATTTTTAACGTGATCCTTCTGAATGAATTTCCCGATTATGAAGCGGATGTCGCCACCGGGAAAAAGAATCTGCTCTACCGGATCGGCAAACAAGAAGGCAATGTTGTTTATATTATCTTTAACCTGCTGACCTGCCTGACCATGCTGTTATCACCCTGCTTCGGGATTCCCTTTAAAGTGATTTACTTTTATCTGCCGTTTGTCCCCGTCGCGTTGTTTATTGTTTATCAGATATTGAACAACCGTCATGAAGACCCCCGTCGGCTGGAACTGTTGTGCGGTCTGAATATCGCCGTGAATATCGGAACATCGCTGGCTTTTATCCTGGCTTACATTTGAGAAGATCATGAAAAATCATAAAGTCAAAGCATTCTATAATCCTCCATCTCTTTTATTTAAGCAGTTGGGGAGCACCCTGCTGATGGGATATTTGAACCGCTGGAAAAATTTTCCCGGCTGGCTCGTTAAACATGGTTTTTCATCCATGCCCGTGGCCAACGGCGCAAGGGGGATGGGCTGTATAGGGTATCCCGGACATCCTGTCTGGGAAGTTACCGGTGAATGCAATTTACGCTGCATTCACTGCCATGCCACCAGCGGAAAAGCCTCGGCCGATGAGCTGACCACGGATGAAGGTAAAAAGCTGATCGATCAACTGGCAGGGGAAAGCGAATTTCGCACACTGATTTACACCGGAGGCGAACCCCTGGTGCGGCCGGATATTTTTGAACTGCTCAGGCATTCGCAAAAAGCGGGGCTTGCCAACATTATCGCCACCAACGGAACGTTAATTGACGAAGCAATGGCCTTCAAACTGAAAGACCACGGTGTCGTCTGCAACGCCATTAGTTTTGACGCGGCGGATCGGGCCGTTCACGATATGGTCAGAAACAAGCCCGGCTCCTTCGATCTGGCCCTGCGGGCGATTGAAGCGACAAAAAAAGCGGGCATCTTGCTGCAAATCAACACAACGGCCATGGAATACAACATGCCGCATCTGCCGGACCTCATTGATTTTGCCGACTCAAGCGGCGCAGGCATCATGCTCATGTATCAGCTGGTTGCCGTAGGGCGCGGGGAAAAAATTGAAAAGGCCACGCTGAAGAAAAGCGCCAACAAGTATTTAAGCGAACTGATTGCCGAAAAACAGCAAATCGCCAAAACGATCATTGAGCCGGTAGCCGGTCCCCAGTATTGGCCGTATCTGCTGGAGAAAGGCGGCATCACAGGCGGCTGGCCGCTTAAGCTGGCCGGAAAGGTCTTTCACGGCTGCGCCGCCGGACGTGGATTTGTTTACGTTAAGGCCAACGGCGATGTCTGGCCCTGCCCCTTTGTAGAGGTGAGCGGCGGCAATGTCCGGGATAAAAGTTTTCATGATATTTACACCAACGCCACCCTATTCAAAGATCTTCAACGGCGCGAAGAAAAGCTCAAAGGCCTTTGCGGCGAGTGCCAATACAAAACCGTCTGCGGCGGCTGCCGGGGACGCGCCCACGCTTACAGCGGCGACTATCTGGCCGAAGATCCCCGCTGTTTCATCCGGGAGAGAGAAAAAGTTGGGTTGATTTATTCATGATAATTCGCTAATTATCAGCACCCAAGTTATTGATGGAATCAAGAAAGGAATAAACCATGGAAATGAAAAAAGAAGCAAAGAAGCTTTCGGCGAAAAACACTAAAGAAGAAATGCTTGATGCTTATAACGAACTTTTGAAAAAAATGCAGGAAAAGCAGGATAGCGCAATGAAGCCGGAGAAAAAGCTGGAGGAAAAAAAGACTGCCGAAACTGTAAAAATTGCCGAATCGCTTACGGCGGAAGGCGTCGTCCGTGAATTGGGCAACATCAAGATTGATATAGGTAAAACACTGACACAGATTTCCGATACGCTGGAAGCGCAGGTGATCAGACTCAACGCTCTGCAAAATGCAATATCAGCCAAAGAGAAAGAGCTGCAGGAGTTATATGAAATTGAGAAATCCGCCATGTCGCTCGCTGCATTAATTGAAGCGCAAAATATGAAGCGGGACGAATTTCTGGCCGAAATGGAACGAAAAAAAGAGGCATTAAGTCAGGAAATAGAAGCGATGCATGAAGCATGGGAAAAAGAGAAAGAGGAACACGAAGCCACAACAAAAGAAAGAGATGCGGTTGAGAAGAAAAGGCAGATAAGAGAGAAGGAAGAATTCGATTATGCTTTCAAAAAGGAGCAGCAGCAGCTTAAAGATAAAGCAGCATATGAAAATAACAGGCTGGACATTGAAATAAAATCGAAGAAAGAAATGGCGGAAAAGGAGCTGAAATCAAGAGAGCAGACAATTGCAGAAAAAGAAGATGAATTGATTGATCTGCGCAAAAGAGTCGCGACATTCCCGAAAGAGCTGGAAACTACCGTTAATAAGGCCGTCAAAGATGTAGCGGATAAAATCTTGCTGGAAGCAAAAAACAAAGAAGACCTGCTCAAAAAACAATTTGAAGGTGAACATAATGTCTTTAAAGCCCGTTCCGAATCTCTCGAAAAAACCGTTAAAGAACAGAACGAGAGAATAACCAACCTTTCGCAGCAACTGGAGGCGGCTTATCAGAAAGTGCAGGACATTGCCGTAAAAACTGTCGAAGGCGTATCCAGCTTCAAATCTCTTTCCGGCATCCAACAGATTATAGGAGATCAAATGCGGAAGCAATCCGCGGAAAAATAGAGCGGTCACGCTGTTCAATCTTCAGCGCATGTGCTCCAGACAGGACTGAGCCGCGGCATGTCCCGTGGCTATCGCGAATCCCTGGCCACAGCCGTTTTTCAACGCTTCAACATGGGCGAGGATGGCGCCGCAGACAAAAAGATTATCCCAGGGGCAATTCACGGGCCGGAAGGATGAATCGACCGCAATGCCTGCCTGCCCGATGCCGTGGTTCATGGAAAAGTAATCCTGATCAAACCAGGTCTCCCGCTCACCCGGCACAAAGACAGGCAGATTAAAAATCTTTTCGATCACCTTATCGTGTTTTGCCCAGAGGCCGCCGCCGACAAAAGACCCGGCAGCCAGAATAAACGCTCTGGCGTTGAGGCTGCTGGGCCTGCCCTGCGATTCGGCCATGACCGCTTCAATCTGCCGTCCGGCTTTTTCCACACCGACAACCGGCCAGTTCCAGTAAATAAAGCCTCCCTTGCGGCGAAAATGGTCTTTCAAACCGTTAAACAGCCTCCGGCCGGGCATAGAGGGAGGAATCGTGGGAATTTCAAAGACGGGACGCTCCAGGCGATATTCGATCTTTTGCAGAATGGCCGCCGACTCCAAACCCAAAACGGCCGGAAAGGCAATTTTGTCCTCACGGATATTTTGTTTTTCCAGCCACAGGATAAACGCTTCCAGAAACGGTTCATCTTCAAATTTAGCTGCGATGCCCATCGTGGTGGAAACCCCTGCGTCATAAGTTGCAAAAGAGGCATTTTTAAGTCGGGAAATGATGTAGCCGGGATAAAAATCTTTAAGCCCGGAAAACGTGACAATGTATATTTTCTCATCATCACTTTGCGGAGAAGCCTGCATGGTGACGGGTGTCAGGCAGGTGGTTTTAAAGGCGCCGATGGCGGAAAGAACATGGCGGTTACTTTCCAGCTTTCCCGTATAGGGCATTCCCATCTCCATCATGACTGCCTGGAAACCATCCAGGGACTCCCTGATGGTTTTGGCGGAAACCAGATGGTAGGGATGTTCAGGAGGAAGCTCCGTAATCGCGTCAAGAGGATTCTGATGGTTGGAGCAAACGTCAATGCAGCCGGTGGAAAGACAGGCGGTCGGTTCACCGCCGGTGACCAGGGCGACTTTCATGCCGTGTTCGGCAAGGAACGTACCCGCCGTCAGGCCTGCCACGCCTGCGCCGATCACAATAACATCGTATTCAATCAAGCTCATGGTTTTGTCTCCATGGCGAAAATGTCCGGATAGGTATATTCAATATATTCAAAACAACTTTACATGAAAAACGGACCAATGACACTAAAAAAATAGTTGAAACACCCGTTAGATTTTTTTGCTGTCCGATGTTTCCCTTTGTGAAGGAAGAATTTTGACCATTTCCGGACAAAGGGCGGATGATGATCCGTAACAATGTCATTGATTTTTAATCATATTGCGGCTAAAATCAGCGGGCATGGCATTCATTGGCATTGGGTAATTATTTATTTGAGTCAAGATCGTAAAACGTGCAGCGGATTGATCTTCATCTGCCGGATACGCGCCAGAGGCGCTGAGAGTGAGGGGGTCATGAGAAAGTATTTGTTATTACTGGTCGTGATGGTCATGATGGCGGAACCGGCGAATGCCGATTTATATACATGGGAAGATGAAGCCCGTGTATTGCATATTACCGATTATCCCCCACCACAAAATCTAAAAAAGCAGAAGATTAAATATTTTGAAGAGAGTATGACGAAGGCTGAACCATCGTCAGCTAAAAAAGAGAAAAAGCCGGACATTGTCCTCTATACCAAAAACGATTGTCCCGAGTGTGACAAGGCCAGGAATTTTTTAAATTCAAAAGAGCTGGTCTTTACGGAATATAACATGGATGAGGATAAAACTGCCGTAGAAAAAAGAAAAGGAATAGATGACGGTGCGGATGTGCCGTTTGCCGTCATCAATAGGAATCAAGTCTATGGCTTCTCAGAAGCCGTATACAACCGGGCGCTTAAACCATAACCTTGATGAATACAACCATTTATTGTTATACGGGAACGGGTAACTCTCTTTGGACGGCAAGACATTTAGCCGGCCGTCTGGATGTGTCAGAAGTGATTTCCCTCAGCCGAACCAGGCAACAATCTCCGTCTTGTGATTCGGAGCGTGTCGGTCTGTTTTTTCCCGTTCACATCTGGGGGGTGCCGCCACCCGTTATTGAATTTCTTCGCCGCCTGAAAGTAAATCCTACGCAATATATATTTGCCGTTGCCGTCAACGCCGGTCAGGTTGCCGCGACGCTCATCCAGTTAGGGGAACTTTTGCACACAAAACATCTTCATCTTTCAAGCGGGTTTTCCATCGATCTGCCCAGTAATTATATTCCCTGGGGCGGGGCTGTCTCACAGGAAAAACAGCAGAAAAAATTTTCCGCCGCACTCACGAAAATTGAGAGGATTGCCGAGGCTGTCCGCAACAAGGAAGATTTTCCGCCGGAGAAGGGCCCGGTCTGGCAGAATCTGATATTCTCGTTGATTTACCGCAAATCGCTGCCGTATGTTGCCGGAATGGATAAATCTTTTTTGGCTGATGAAAAATGCACGGCCTGCGGGATTTGCGAAAAAATCTGCCCCGCGCGCAATATTGAGATGGCAGGAGGCAAGCCGGCCTGGCATCACCGCTGTGAACAATGCTTTGCCTGCGTCCAGTGGTGCCCGGAAGAGGCGATCCAAT
>DFZJ01000039.1:24642-25892 GCA_002382045.1 Syntrophaceae bacterium UBA4059 | reverse complement strand
TGCGCCGCTTTGAATTTTTTGCCTTTGGGAATGCCGCCGCCGATATCATAAACGATGGTGCCCAGTTTGGTTCCCATGGGAACTTCCACCAGACCCACATTGTTGACGTCGCCGGTGAGAGCGAAAACTTTCGTACCCTTGCTCTTTTCCGTACCGATGGAGGCGTACCATTTGGCGCCGCGCAGCATGATCTGTCCGACATTCGCCAGCGTTTCGACGTTATTGAGGATACTGGGCTTCTGCCACAACCCAGCCACGGCGGGGAAGGGCGGTCGGGGACGGGGCATACCGCGTTTACCTTCGATCGAGGTCATGAGCGCCGTTTCTTCACCGCAGACAAACGCTCCTGCGCCCTGGTAAATCTCCAGATCAAAATCGAAACCGGTTCCTAAAATATTTTTACCCAGCAAACCGGCTTCTTTGGCCTGGTCAATGGCGACATTGAGACGATGGATGGCCAGCGGATATTCCGCGCGGCAGTAAATGTAGCCATGCTGAGATCCGATGGCTTTGGCCGCGATGACCATGCCTTCCAGAACGGCATGCGGATCGGCTTCCAGAACACTGCGGTCCATGAATGCGCCGGGATCGCCTTCGTCGGCGTTACAGAGAACGTATTTGACATCGCCTTTAGATCCGGCTGCAAACTTCCATTTTAAACCGGTGGGGAATCCCGCGCCGCCTCGGCCGCGTAAGCCCGAATCCAGCATCTCCTGAACAATTTGCTCCGGTGTCATTTCAGTCAGCGCCTTGGCCATGCCGGCATAACCGTCACGCGCGATATATTCTTCGATTTTTTCGGGGTCGATGAGTCCGCGATTCTTTAATACCCTCAGTTCCTGAAGGGAGAAGAAAGGAATGTCCTGCATGGTGGGAATGATTTTGTCCGTGCCCGGTTCCCGGTACAGGAGTCTATCGAGGGTTCTTCCTTTGATCAGATGTTCTTCAACCAATTCCGGAATGTCCGCCGGTTTGAGGTTAACGTAAATCACGCCTTCCGGATAAACCACCATAATGGGGCCCAAAGCGCAAAAACCGTTGCAGCCTGTTTCCACTACTTTTATTTCTTCAGCCAGTTTTCTTTTGACGAGTTCTTCCAGGATGGCATTTTTTACGCCCGTGCTGCCGGAAGACTGACACCCAGTGCCTCCGCAAATCAGTAAATGTGAACGAAAAACTTTCATTTATTCAATATCCTCCTTAAAAATAATCATGCATGCAAATGATCCCTGCATGATGGATAGTATCTT
>DFZJ01000039.1:0-24574 GCA_002382045.1 Syntrophaceae bacterium UBA4059 | reverse complement strand
GTGGCGACAACGTCATGCACGCCGGCGGCATCGATTTCCGTCATCAGGGTATCCATGACTTCCTTTGCGCCGGAAGCGATACCGCATGTTCCCATATGTACGGTGACTTTGACGCGCCGGTCTCCATCCCGTAAAGACATTTCCTTGTGCACTTTTTCTTTAATTTTTTTTAAGTCATCGATAGTCAATTTCGCCATCGTTGTTTCCTCCGTTCTGTATATTTAAATTAGTTATATTGGCTCAATATTTCTTTAACTTTTCCCGGCTTGACGCGGCCATGCACTTCGTCATCTACAACGATGACCGGCCCCAATCCGCAAGCGCCCAGACAGCGGACGGATTCCAGCGTGAACATACGGTCCGCCGTTGTTTCTCCTTCTTTAATGCCGAACTGTTTTTCCAGGGTTTCAGTGAGCGCTTTGCCGCCACGCACGTAACAGGCTGTTCCCAGGCAAACGCGAACAGTGTGCTTGCCGCGCGGCGTCATGGTGAAAAAGGAATAAAAGGTAACAACACCATAGACGCGGCTCAAGGGCAGGTTCAAGCCTGCCGCGATTTTTTTCTGTACAGACAAAGGCAGGTATTCGAGAGCGACCTGCGCTTCTTCCAGAACAGGGATCAATCCGCCTGCTTTACTTTTGTGCTTTTCAATAATGCTGTTTAGCTTTGCTACTTGTTCGGGTGTGAACTCTTTCAATAATTCTGTATCTTCGGCTTTCATTCCATTCCTCCTCGATCTTTGGGGATCGCTATGCTTCCGGNNNNCGGTCATTATGCCTGTGTTTGTAAAAAAAATCAACATCAGAATTAGAAATAATGAGAATAATGATTGTGTTAATAATAGCACCCAGGGGTTGTCTGTCCAAATGGTGCAAGCCAAAGGTGGCTTTTACATTAGTGCCTGAATTCTCTTGCGATTCCAGATGAAACGTTCCGCCGGATCGGTAGGCGGCATCCCGAAGAAGCGGCAGCCCAAGACCCACGCGTCGAACGGTTTTGGTTGTATAAAAAGGGTCGAGCGCTTTATGAAGGGCCTCTTGGCTCATGCCGTGGCCGTCATCTTTAATTTCAAGGGTCAGCAAATCAGTGTTGGAATCCTCATCGATACTGATTTCAATGAGCTTTGCGCCGGCGCGAACGGAATTTTCGGCGATATCCAAAATATGATCGGCGAGGGTAAGCATTTCTACTCCAGAATGTGACGGCCGTTTTGCCTGGAGAGGGCCATCTTTAATTCATCAAATGTTGGTTCTCCCAGAAGAATTTTTGTGGTTGATGTTCCGATATCCTTGATAAAATGGGCATCCGAGGACGTGAGAAACGGATAACGTCCCAGATCGGCATATTGAATACGGCCCTGTTGGATACCCGTTAATTTAGATATTTCCAGCCCGTCAAAGTGCGCATGGTCGTCTATAAAACCTAATTGGCTCAAAACGCTGAAACTTTCCCGGTCAATATGCGCGGGAATGGCAAGGCCTTTCAGTTGATGAATGGTCTCGATGATCTCATCAATGGATAAATCAGTCGCACCGATCAGCAATTGATTATTTAAGCCTTCCACCTCCCCTGATTCGTTGACAATGGCTTGAACACCAAAGCGGTTTTCATCATTTTCGCCAAATAAGTGCTGATCAATGATGGTCTGAAGTTTCGCCAGATCGGACAGGGACTCAAAGAGAGCCAGCAGGTGGACTTCTTCACTGGTCGTGATTTCCATAGCGGGGATGACTTGAATGTTTTTTCCGGCTGCTGCCGCCATAACGTACGGGACATTTGCGGAAGCGTTATGGTCGCTGATGGCGATGATATCGAGCTTTTTTTCCAGCGCTCTTTCCACCAGCGCTTTCGGATGCATATCCAACTCAGCGCAGGGCGACAGGCAAGTGTGAATATGAAGATCGCAATTATAAACTTTCAACATCGGTTTTCACCGCTGAAAACGATAAACATTAAACGCCGGGTCTATTCAGGGTGGTGTTTTTGAGGTTCAGCTTTTTGCCGTCAATAAATTGTATATTTTGCCCGAAAGCTCAAAAGCAGGCAAGCTGGACACCATAATCGGAATCTTCTCCGCTTCGGCTTTTTCCATGGTTTCCTGCGTCGGTTGGCAGGAATTAATCAGGATGATCCCCGCATGTTCCTTGAGGCTGGCGACGGCAACGATATTCTGATGAACCTGACGCGTAATCCAGATATAGCCTTCTCTGGAGTTGCCCATGACATCGCTCAGAAGGTCTCCCGTGTAGCCGCCTGTAACTTCTTTGTCCAGGTAATCTTTGCCGCACTTGACCTCTAATTCCAACGTTTGAATGATTTTTTCAATTTTCATAATCGAATCCTTTATAAAAATTATGGCGTTTGAATGGTCATCTTCAGATGCGTGCCGCGGCCGACCTCCGATGAAATATGGAACTCATCGGAATAGTTTTTTATGTTGCACAGTCCCATGCCCGCGCCGAATCCCATTTCCCGGATTCTCTGATCGGCGGTGGACCAACCCTCCTGCATGGCAAGATCAATATTGGGAATGCCCTGGCCTTCGTCGATCACCTCGATGTGCACCACGCCGGGGTTGACGGTTAATGTCACGACAGCTTTTTTGGCGTAGGACACGACATTGATTTCCGCCTCGTAAGAAACAATGGCGGCTTTTCGGACGATATCTCCGGGGATTCCTAATTTTTTTAGAATGGATTTAATGTTGGTCGATACGATGCCGGCGGAATTAAAATTACCACCTTCAATATTAAAACTGCCCGAATACAGGTTTTGATTAGTTTCGCCCACTGGTATTTTCAACTTTTGGCAGGCAGCCGACAATGCCTTTCATATAGAGACGGCCCGCCGTTTCAAATAAAATGTATTTCGTGGTCAGGATGGGAATTTTCAGCTCTCTGGCTAATGCGATTGTTTCGGATGACGGTTTTTTGCCACGCACCAGAATAATTGCCGCAATATCCAATACATTGGCAGTTCGAATTACCTGTGTGTTGGTCAACCCGGTCAGCAGAAGGCTGCCGGCTTTAGCAAAAGCCAGCACATCGCTCATCAAGTCAGCGCCAAAAGCAGTTTTTACTTCGAGGTCAAGAATATCTTCTCCTACGATGACTTCCGCCTCCAGTATATCTTTTACTTCACGCAGTTTCAAAGCCTACTCCTCATTAATGAGCAAAGTATTGATGACCCGCCCGAGAGAAATTTAATTTGCTGTTTACTTCTTACAGAATTATTTTCTCATCTATCATGGCCGATGATTTGATGTCAACAAGATAAAATTGTTTCTACCTTTTTATTTGTTACGGAAAATGATATTGATTTCCTTAACTTTGTACCTGAATCCTGCACGCCAATGGTCATTTTGCCTTTATCATTGTAATCCATGATGATATCGGGTGTCGCTTCATCGGTATTATGGATGGATTTTTCCCCGTTCATGGTTTCTAATCATCCTGATTTAAAGGGGAAAGTCAATCTGGTTTTTCAGGCAGGCAAAGATTGGAATGATGTTGGCGCTTGAACTAATTGACAAATAGGAGGGAGACTGGTAAGCAAAAAACACTAGGGGTGGCAGGGCATTGGCCTTGTCTGAGATTATACCCGCTGAACCTGATCCGGGTAATGCCGGCGTAGGGAGAAATAGAGATTTCATTTTGACCCCTTTCTCTCTTATGGCGAAGGGTTTTTTTGTTTTGAAATGAATACAGGAGAGGGAAGAATGAAGATAATGGCAGCGGAAATTTTCAAATCAGTTGAGGACATCCGGGCGAAGAGCCCTTTGATTCATAACATCACCAATTATGTGGTGATGAACAATACGGCCAACGCGCTTCTGGCGATTGGCGCGTCGCCGGTGATGATCCATGCCGAAGAAGAAGTGGAAGACATGGCGGCCATCGCCTCCGCGCTGGTCATCAATATCGGCACCATCAGCGCCCCCTGGGTGCGGGGAATGTTCAAGGCCATGGCGTCCGCCCGGCTCAAAGGCGTGCCTGTGGTTATCGATCCGGTCGGCGCCGGGGCAACCCCTTATCGGAACCGAACCATTCGCGAACTGATCCACGCCAATCAGCCGACGATTATCCGGGGCAATGCCTCCGAAATTATGGCGCTCACCGACGACCGCCTGAAAACCAAAGGGGTGGATAGTACGGCTGGCTCCAATGAGGCGCTTCATGCCGCACAAAGCATCAGTGAAAAACATCAATGCGCTGTTTGCATCAGCGGCGTCGTGGATTATATCGTTTCCGGAAACCGGACGGTGAAAATCGCCAATGGTCATCCGATGATGACCAAAGTAACCGGCCTGGGCTGCACGGCTACCGCGATTTGCGGCGCTTTTGCCGCCGTCGAAAAAGATCCGTTCACGGCAGCGGCTAAAGCTATGGCGATCATGGGCATTGCCGGAGAAATGGCCGCTGCAGTTTCGGCAGGCCCCGGTTCACTGCAGATGCATTTTCTGGATATTTTATATGCCTTGTCGGAAAGCGACGTCAGCCGGCATTTAAAAATGGAGGCATAGCCGTGCGAGGCGTTTATCTGGTGACGGATCGCGGCCTGTGCCGCAACAGACCCTTGCAGGATGTTGTCCTGCAGGCCGTACAGGGCGGCGTAGCTTATGTGCAGTTGCGCGAAAAGGAATTATCAACCCGCGATTTTGTCGAAGAAGCCGTTGCCGTAAAAAAAATACTTGCCCCCCATCAGGTGCCGCTGATCATCAACGACCGCATGGATGTGGCACTGGCGGCAGGCGCGGATGGCATCCATCTCGGTCAGGAAGATATGCCCTATGCCACGGCGCGCCGGTTGATGGGAGAAAAGGCGATCATCGGCTTGTCGGTGGAAACCTGGGCGGATGTCGAAGCCGCGGAAGCGCTTGCTGTCGCTTATATCGGCGTGAGCCCGGTGTTTGCCACACCGACCAAAACGGACACGAAAGAGCCCTGGGGCCTCGAGGGGCTGAAGAAAATTAAATCCTTCAGCCGCCACCCGCTGGTCGCCATCGGCGGCATCAATGAAACCAATGCCCGGTCTGTTGTCGCGGCAGGCGCTGATTGTCTGGCCGTCGTTTCGGCCATCTGTTCGGCGGACGATCCTGCTGAGGCGACACGTAAAATTTTACATGTCATTCAAAGATAAAGATCAGTCGGATCTTCAGGCTTACGTAAGTCTGTTTGTTCTGTGCCAAAGAAATGCAAATGAATCGGTGTTTGAATGCCTCGCGTGATATCCCTTGACAGTTTTTTGAAATAGATGGTACGACACAACACGATTGACAGGTATTAGATTGAAATAGTCCGATATATAGCGCATTGAGCAAAAAAATCGTTATTACTGTGCTGTCTTTTTTTACGGAGTTGATACAAACCGAACATAACATGTTGAAAGTGCCTGAATGCAAGCGCAAGGGGGTAATGAGAATGCAGGAAAATGATGCTGAAAAGGCAAAAGAGGCCGTCTTGGCTGCTGTAAGAAAAGTTCCGACACAACTGATTGTGATGGTGAGCGCTATCATCTTGATCTCAATTTTCTTCAAGCCATGGGTGCAGGTTGGCGCTGGACAAAGGGGAATTGTTCTCAATTTTGGCGCCGTACAAAAAGAAGTTCTGGATGAAGGTCTTCATCTTCGGATACCGGTGATGCAGGAAGTCATATTGATGGATGTGAAGGTTCAGAAGGCCGAGACGGATGCCGCCGCAGCCTCGGCAGATCTTCAGGATGTTACGTCTCGCGTGGCTTTGAATTATCACATCGTCCCGGATAAGGCTAATATTGTCTACCAGAACATCGGCGTCCATTTCAAAGAGCGCATCATTGACCCTGCCATTCTGGAGGTCGTTAAAGCTGTAACGGCCAAGTACACTGCAGAAGAGCTAATCACCAAGAGACCGGCTGTCAGTGAGGCGATGCGACGGAATCTGATGGACAGACTCCTGGCAAACAATATTGCCGTTGACGCTTTTTCAATTGTAACCTTCAGTTTTTCGAAGGTATTTACCGAGGCGATCGAATCCAAACAGACAGCGGAACAGTTGGCGCTAAAAGCAAAAAGAGATCTCGAAAGAATCAAGATCGAAGCGGAACAAAAGATCACGACCGCACGGGCGGAAGCAGAATCGCTCCGACTGCAGCGGGCTAACATTTCGCCGGACTTGATCGAGCTGCGTAAAATTGAAGCGAATATGAAAGCCATCGAAAAATGGAATGGAATCCTTCCCCAGGTCACAGGAGGCGGAGCCATCCCGCTGATTGGTTTGGGTGATGTGGATAAAAAGAATAAACCATAGAAGGAAACAGTGCCCATAACAGGGTGTGGGTATTCTTTGCGATCTTCGGCGGAATGAAAAATTTCCTTGACAAGCCGGAATATCTCATTTATATAGCTCCTTAATCAACAAGGACAAGGTTTTTTTCAATGAACAGACAGATTAACGCAAACAATAATAATTTTGGCTTCTGGTTTTATTACTATTATGCGTCGGTCTGCCTGTCGCTGAGGAGGACTTGGTAAAGTAACATCAACCAAAACAGCCATGGGTAGATCGAAAGCGGATTCCCCATGGCTTTTCTTTTTTTAAGGCCATGGCGGCAAAAGCCATGGCCTTTTTTCATTCAAGGAGAAATTTATGATTATTGTTATGAAAAGTCAGGCAACGGAAAAACAGATTGACGATGTGATTCACTGGATTGAATCGGTCGGCTACAAGGCGCATCCATCCAGCGGTGTGGAACGCACCATCATTGGAGCCGTCGGTGACAATCGCGACAAAGCCGTGCTGATGTATGCGGAATCGCTGCCGGGTGTGGAAAAAACCATGCCGATTCTGAAACCTTACAAACTGGCCAGCCGCGAATCGCATGAAGGCAACACGGTGGTTAACGTGGGTTCCATACGGATCGGCGGCCCGGAATTCATCGTCATGGCCGGCCCCTGCGCCATTGAAAGCGAAGAACAATTGCTGGAGAGTGCCTATATTGTCAAAAAAGGCGGCGGGCATATTTTAAGAGGCGGCGCCTTCAAACCGCGTACGTCACCTTACAGCTTTCAGGGGATGGAAGAGGATGGCCTGAAAGTGCTGGATTCCGTCAGCAAAAAAACCGGTTTGCCCACGGTGACCGAAGTGGTTAATCCGGCGGATGTGGATCTGGTGGAAGCCTATGCCGACATGCTGCAAATCGGGGCGCGCAACGTCCAGAATTTTGCCCTGCTGAAAAAAGTCGGCCAGGCGCGCAAGCCTGTGCTGCTGAAGCGCGGCATGATGACCACCATCGAAGAATTACTCATGTCGGCGGAATACATTCTCTCGTCAGGCAATCCCAATGTCATTCTGTGTGAACGAGGCATCCGCACCTTTGAAACGGCCACCCGCAATACGCTGGATATCAGCGCCGTGCCGGTGCTGAAAAGCCTGACGCATCTGCCGGTGGTGATTGATCCCAGTCATGCAGCCGGAAACTGGAAGTATGTCAGTCCGCTTTCCTGCGCGGCGGTTGCCGTGGGAGCGGACGGGATTATCGTGGAAGTGCACCCCGAACCGGAGAAGGCGGTTTCCGACGGGGCGCAGTCGCTTAAACCTGAAAAATTCTATCAAATGATGGATGATGTGCGGAAGCTTGTCCAAGCGATGCGCAGCTGAAGCCATGGAGCTGATATGAGATCATTGAAAGTCAATCTTGATAAAAAAACAGTATCGTCTCATGAAATCCGGATGGGTCACAACATTGTTGACCGGGTGATTCTGCTGATTGCGAAAAATCACAAAGCCTCGCGCTACGTGATGGTAACCGACAGCAACGTCAACAGGCTCTATGGAGCGGCCATGCTTTCCGCCATGACCCAGGCGGGCATGAATGCGTCCCTGATGGAAATTCCCGCGGGTGAGTCCTCTAAAAACATCTCAACGGTCATGGATATCACCGGAAAGCTTCTGGCGGCAGGCGCTGATCGGGGGACGCTGCTGATCGCGCTGGGCGGCGGTGTGGTGGGTGATCTGACGGGCTTTATCGCATCGGTTTACATGCGTTCGGTCCCTTATGTTCAAATTCCGACTACGCTGATCGCGCAGGTTGACAGCGCGATCGGCGGGAAAACCGCCGTGGATCTGCCTCAGGGAAAAAACCTGCTGGGCACCTTTTACCAGCCACGGGCGGTGTTTGCGGATTTGAATTTTCTTTCCACACTGCCGGATAAGGAATTTAATAACGGGCTGGCCGAAGTTATTAAATATGGCATTATTGAAGATGATAAAATGTTCAAACTGCTGGAAGAAAACATGGCGGCGGTCAAAAGCAAAGATCCGGCCTATCTTCTGAAAATCATAGAAACGTGTTGCCGGATTAAGAAATCGATTGTAGAGATAGATGAACGGGAACAGGGACTTCGCAGAATATTGAATTTCGGCCATACGCTGGGGCATGCGCTGGAGGCTGCCTCGGATTATGCCCTGTCGCACGGCGAGGGTGTGGCCCTGGGCATGATTGCCGCGGCTAGGCTTTCGGCGAAAATGCATTATCTGCCGAAAGATGAATCCGCCCGCATCGAAAATCTTATCATTCAGGCAGGGCTGCCGTCAAAGATTCCGTTTTCCTTTGTCCCCGACGCGGTGATTGCCCGGTTGAAAATGGATAAAAAGAAAAAGGACGGCATGATTCATTTTATCCTGGTTAAAAAAATCGGCATGCCCTTTGTCAGCAGCAGTGTCAGCGAGCAACTGATCCATGATGTTCTGGAGGAAATGAAAGCATGAAGCCATCTTTGGATGAACTGAGAAACGTGATGAGAAAGAAAGACCGGTACATTATCCGGCTGCTCAATGAGCGTTCGCAGATATCCGTTCAGATCGGGAAGGTGAAGGGGCAGACCGGCCTTGAAGTTTACAATCCGGCGCAGGAAGCCCGCGTGATGAATTATTTGCACGATCTCAACTGCGGGCCCTTGTCGGACCGTCAGGTGACGTCGATTTTCCGGGAGATCATTTCCGCATCACGTGATCTGCAAAAGCCTATGAACATTGCTTTTCTGGGACCGGAGGCGTCTTTTTCCCATCTGGCGGCGCGTCTGCATTTTGGCATGTCCAGTCGTTTTTGGCCTCAGCCGGGAATATCCCGCGTGTTTGACGAAGTGGAGAAAGGCGCCGTGGAATGGGGCGTTGTGCCGGTGGAAAACTCGCTGGAAGGGTCGGTCAATGTAACGCTGGACCGGTTGATTCTGACGCCCCTGAAAATTCAGGCCGAGATGTATCTTAGGATCAGTCAATGCCTGATTTCATCGGCTAAAAGTCTGAAAGGCATCAAAAATGTATACTCGCACCCGCAGGGATTGGCGCAGTGCCAGGCGTGGCTTCGCGCCAATCTGCCCAACGCTGTGTTAGGCGAGATGGAAAGCACGGCGGCGGCCGCGCAGATGGTGCGCGGAAAAAAGACGGCCGCGGCGATCGGGAGCGCGCTTGCGGCGTCAACTTATGGGCTGAACATGCTGGCGGAAGGCATTGAAGATAATCCCTCCAATACCACAAGGTTTCTGGTGATCGGCCATGGAGAAGGGACGCCCACGGGCGATGATAAAACGTCGATTATTTTTGCCACGCCGGATTCTCCGGGATCACTGCACAGCGCGCTGGCTTCCTTCGCCAAACGAAAAATCAATCTGGCCAAGATTGAATCGCATCCCGTGAAAGAAAGAATATGGGAGTATCTCTTCTTCGTGGATATGATCGGGCACATCCGGGACAAAGAGATTAAAGCCTGTTTGAAGGAATTAAAAGATAAAACGATTTATTTGAAGATACTGGGATCGTATCCCCGGGCCAAGGATGGATTATGATTTGCATACCCATCATGGATGCGTCGGGACGGGAAGCGCTTCGGACGGTTGAAAGATGCGCCCTGGCGGCGGATGCCATCGAGTTGCGCATGGATTTGATGGCCGACGGCGACCTGGCGCAATTGATGGCCGCCGCCCGCGGCCTGTCTACTCGTCTCAAAATCATTGTCACCTGCCGCAGAAAAGAAGAATCCCTCTTGCCGCCGTCGACGGATCAGGTCGTGCGCAAAGAGCGGACCAAAACAGCCAAAATGAATCTGCTGAAGCGGGCCATAGAGCTCGGTGCGGACTTTGTTGATATTGAATTGGCCTGCGGGGATAAGGCGATTAAACAACTGCAATCTTTTTGCCGCAGGCAAAAAAGCCTCACCCGGTTGATTGTTTCCTGGCATGATATTTCCAAAACCCCGTCACTTAAAGCCTTAAAAGAAATATTTCAGGCGTGCGCCGGAACCGGCGCCGATATTGTGAAGATCGTACCTTACGCCCGGAAGATGTCGGACAACCTGAAAGTGTTGAGCCTGGTTGCTTATGCCAGGGCACAGCATCGTGATATCATCGCCATGTGCATGGGCGACGAGGGAAAAATCAGCCGTGTCATGGCGCCGCTTTGGGGAAGTTATCTGGGTTTTGCCGTTTTGCCGGGCAGCAAAAAATCGGCGCCCGGCCAGTTGACGCTGAGCGTGATGAGGGAATTCCAGCGTTTGCAGAAACAGAATAAACACCAGGCTAAGCCGCCGTTTTTACCGCCCGGCGCGCCCAACTTTGTTCTTCTGGGCAATCCCGTCTCGCACAGCCTGTCGCCATTTATGCATAACAAGGCTCTGGAGGCGATGCAGATCGACGGGCATTACAGCGCGTTTTGCGTGAGTGATTTAGCCGCGGCGGTGGCCGGAATCCGGGGGATGAATATTCGCGGCGCGTCCGTCACGATTCCGTTTAAGACGGCGGTGATGGAATATCTCGATGAGATCGATCCGGATGCCGCCGCTCTGGGCGCCGTCAATACCATTGTGAATGAACGGGGACGGCTGGCCGGTTACAATACGGATTGGCCGGGGTTGATGCAGGCGCTGAAAAACAAAATCAGCATCGCGGGGAAAACCTTTGCCATCATCGGCGCGGGTGGAACAGCGCGGGCGGCGGTTTATGGCGTGATTAAAGAAGGCGGGCGGCCGGTTATTGTGAATCGCAGCGTGGAAAAAGGGAGGGCGCTTGCCGGCCGGTTTGATTGTCCGTTTTATCCGCTTTCGGACATTGGCCGGATTAAAGCCGCCGTGCTGATCAATACCACGTCCGTGGGGATGTATCCGCAGATTCACCAGTCACCGGTCGCCCGAGCGGTACTGGCCCATTACCAGGTTGTGGCCGATGTGATCTACAATCCCCTGAAAACAAAATTGCTTCGCGATGCCGAGGCGGAAGGTTGCAGCATTATTTCCGGGCTGGAGATGTTTATCAATCAGGGCGCGGAACAATTAAAATTATGGACGCGAAGGGAAGCCCCTGTGGCGCTGATGAAAAAAATCGTCCGGGAAAGGTTGGAGAAGCTTGAAGTCTGAGATCATCATCAAGGAACCGGTCAGGACAGTTGAAGTTCCCGGTTCCAAAAGTTTAACGCAAAGGGCCTTGATTGCCGCCGCGCTGGCCGAAGGAGATTCCCTGATTCGCCGTCCGCTGATTGCGGAAGATACCCGGTATTTGATGGGGGGATTAAAACAATTAGGCGCTCACATTGAAACTGTTGCCGAAGGCCTTCAGGTTGCCGGCACGGGTGGAGCGATCACCAATCGATGCCGTGAAATATTTCTGGGATATAACGGAACGGCGCTGCGTTTTCTGACCGCTCTGGTCTGTCTGGGGCGGGGGGATTATGTGCTGACGGGTGAAGAGCGATTGCGCCAGCGGCCGGTCGGTCCTCTGGTTTTGGCGCTGCAAAGCATGGGGGTTGCGATTTCCTGCCAGGACAATTGTCCGCCGGTGAAGGTGACAGCCAACGGCCTCAAAGGCGGCCGGATTACGCTTGCCGATATTGAAAGCTCCCAATATGTTTCCGCGCTGCTCCTGTGCGGGCCTTATACCGCCAAGGGGATTGAATTGACCCTGGAAGGGAACATTGTTTCCGCTCCGTATATTGATTTGACGATCGGTGTGATGAATGATTTCGGGGCGAAAATTATCTGCTCGGACAATCGTCACTACATGGTCGGTACGCAACGCATTTATACGGGGTGCGCCTACGATGTGGAAGGGGATGCCTCCAGCGCGTCTTATTTTTTTCTGGCTGCCGCGCTTTTGAAGAAGACGATTCGCGTTTCCGGCGTCAAAAGGAAAAGCGCCCAGGGCGACATCCGATTGCTCGATATCCTGGAAAAACTCGGCTGCCGGATTATAAGCGGCGAAACCTGGGTCGAAGTCTCCGCGCCCGATGAACTGGCTGCGGGCGATAGGACTTTTGATATGGGGGACATGCCGGACATGGTGCCGACAGTCGGCATTCTCTCGGCTTTCCGCAAAGGCCGGACAGGGATTGTTAACGTTGCGCATTTGAGAATCAAGGAAAGCAACCGTCTGGCGGCGATGTGCGCTGAACTGAACCGGATCGGCATTGCCGCTCACGAACTGCCGGATGGTTTGGTGGTGGAAGGCGGGCCGACTCATGCAGCCGCAATCGAAACCTATAACGACCACCGGATTGCCATGAGTTTTGCCGTGGCGGGGCTGATGACGCCGGGTATCGAAATTGCCGATAAGAAGTGTGTCGATAAATCCTTCCCTGATTTCTGGAAGGAGCTGGCCAAGATATGAAAGTTATTCTGATCGGCTACCGGGCAACGGGCAAGTCAACCGTAGGATTGCTTCTGTCCAAAAAACTCAAAATTCCGTTTGTGGATACCGATCGGCTGATTGAGGCAGCGGCGGGCATGCCGATCAAAGAAATCGTTGCACAAGAAGGCTGGGCAAAATTCCGCGAAAGAGAAACAGAAGCAGTGGCGTCTCTTGACCGGCGGAAGGTTTGTGTTGTAGCCACGGGCGGCGGCGCTATTTTAGCCTCGCATAACAGGGACTTATTAAAAAAAATGGGAGTTCTGGTGTGGTTGAAAGCGCCTCTTGCCGACATGGTCGAACGGCTGGAACGCGATGCGGGCCATGAACAGCTTCGGCCAAAGCTGACCTCCGAAAACCTTGCTGCGGAGACGCTCGCTGTGCTGAAAGAACGCATGCCTGTCTATGAATCGGTTGCCGATTTTACGGTGGACACTAAAGACCAAAGTGTTGTACAGGTGGCGGACAGCATTTATCAGTGCCTGCTGGAAGCGGGTCATGTATTTGAAATCAACAAATTGAAAAATAAGCATAAAAAACAATCTTAGCAGGAGAGCATATGGCGGGAAATACTTCAGGCTGCATGTTTCGCGTGACGACATGGGGAGAGTCGCATGGTGCGGCGCTTGGCGCGGTGATTGACGGATGTCCGGCCGGAATGGATCTGGCCCAAGAGGATATTCAACAGGCGCTGGATCGACGCAAGCCTTCATCCGGTGCGGCTTCAACATCGCGCAGTGAAAAAGACAAGGTGGAAATCCTGTCCGGCGTCTTTGAAGGAAAAACGACCGGCACGCCGATTGCGCTTTTGATCCGCAATACCGATGCCCGTTCATCAAATTACAATGACCTGAAAGATGTTTTCCGCCCGGGACACGGCGATTATACCTACTTTAAAAAATATGGTATTCGCGACTGGCGCGGAGGGGGCCGCGCGTCGGGCCGGGAAACCGCCGCCCGCGTTGCTGCGGGAGCCGTTGCCCAAAAATTGATTGCCGCCGCCGGCATGGAAGTGATCGCTTACACCAGAAGTATCGGCGGGATTGAGATTGATCCCGCGGCCGTTGAACAGAAATGCGATTTAAAGGCAAAGGTGCTGCGAAGCGCCCTGTATTGTCCCGATCCTCTGGCTGCGGCGTCTATGGAAGAGAAGCTAGCAGCCGTCCGCACAGAAGGCGACACGCTGGGCGGTGTGGTGGAAATTATTGTGCGGGGATGTCCCGCGGGTTTGGGTGAACCGGTGTTCGATAAGATGGATGCGGACTTGGCCGCGGGACTGATGAGCATTGGAACGGTGAAGGCCGTGGAAATAGGCGAGGGTTGCGCGGTGGCTTTCAAAAAAGGCTCCGAGATTAATGATCCGATGGATGCGGAAGGTTTCAGCAAAAATTCCGCCGGCGGCATCCTGGCAGGTATTACAACCGGTCAGGACATTGTTGTCCGCGTTTACTGCAAGCCGATTCCGTCGATTGCCCTGCCGCAACAAACCATCGACATGGAAGGCAGGAAGCGGTCCATTGAAATACAGGGGCGGCACGATATCTGCGTTATTCCGCGAATTGTGCCGGTGTGCGAAGCCATGGTTCATCTTACGCTGGCCGACCACTGGCTGCGTCAGAAGGCGGCGGGCAGATGAAAAATATTTCCGTGGGCATTATCGGCGGTACAAACGGCATGGGGCGCTGGCTTCACGATCTACTGGCCGGGGAAGGCTGCGCCGTTTGCGTGACCGGAAGAAAAACGGCCATGACGGCAAAGGACGCGGCAAACGTTTGCGATGTTGTCGTGGTATCCGTGCCCATTGCGGCGACGGCTGGCGTGATTGCACAGGTCGGGCCGCTGTTGAGAAAAAGTCAGTTATTGATGGATTTAACGTCGCTGAAGAAAGAGCCGGTGGCGCTGATGCTTGCTCATTCTCAGGCGGAGGTGGTCGGTTGTCACCCGCTGTTCGGTCCGTCCATTTCGTCAGCCGCGGGGCATAACATTGTTTTGTCCCGGGGACGAGGCGATGCCTGGTACGACTGGATTAAAAATATCTTTACCAAAACCGGCTATACGATTCTGGAGCGAACGCCTGCCGAGCATGACCGGATGATGTCCATTGTGCAGGCGCTCAATCATCTCAATACGATTGCGCTGGGCCTGGCGATTGCTGAAACCGGAATTCCACTGGCCGAGGTCAGTCAATTTTCAACGCCGGTTTTTAGAACTAAAATGGATATTGTCAAAAAAGTATTCACGGAAAGCCCGGAACTTTTCGCCGACATTATTGCCCGGAATCCCGACCGGGATCACGTGCTTGCAACCTATGAACAGGTTGTCCGGGATATCCGCGCAAAGCTTAAGGCGGAGAACGGCGCGGAATTGAAGATCATCATGGAAACCGCCGCGAAAAAATTGTTCTGATACTGTCTTAAAATTCTCTCGCTGATACCCGGCATGACCATGTCGAGGATAACCAGTTCGTTTGGGGTTTTTTGTTTCCTCCGGTTGTTGTGTCCCTTTCTTTTGTTACACCTACAAATTGCTGCAATACTAAGCTTATATATTTAACGACTTCCACTCGAAATGTACACTTATCAAACCATTATGCTGAGCGGCGGAGAGACTGGGCGAAAAAAGTTATGGAGTTATGGATACTCTATTAACTTTCTTTACTATTTATGCGGCGACTAAATATATAAAATGTCATGCCAGACCCGATCCGGCATCCAGTCTAACCCAGGATTCCCGCTTTCGCGGGAATGATAACTTTAAGGTATATTGTTGCCGTAGTATTATTTTTATTTGCAGAGAAAAGCGTTGCCACTTACGTATACATTGCCACAAACCGTGCTATTCCAAAATATATGTGTGGCTCCCATTGAAGCAGCCTTTTCTCTCGCTTCATTTTTGGCATTATCTATTCCTAATGAGGAACCTAGACTTCCTCCCCAAAGAGAAGAGCCGCGAACGTCACCAAGGAATTGGCAATTACTTGGCATTTTCATATCAATATCTCTGACTCTTGCTGCTGACTGAGAAAGAGTAGTTGCACAGTTGTTAAGCATAAGAAAGGTAAAAACAGATAATAATAGAAACATAACCCTAGGTATATTTAAGAGAGAATTAGTCATTCCCGTTTCCTGCTTCATATTGTTTATGTGCTGACAATGATCCCTGTCTTATCTATTACGTTTACGCTTTATAATACGATAGCAGTTATTTTATTCCAATTCTTGTTTCTCATTCTTTTATAAATGCCTTAACTTCTTTCATAAAAGAATATGACAGTATTTTCCCCTCTGTTGTGCGAATTTTTACTGTCTCGGTATTCATACTTATTATTTGCCCTATAATCACATCACCGTTCTCCAATACAATCGCCTTTATTCCTTTATAACGTTGATTTGATTCGGTGGAAGGCTTGGCATCTTTTCTTTTTACTTGAGGAGTTATGTCGTTAGTGTTTTTTTCAACAATCAAATTTTGCTTACTATCTTTGTTAACAATTGAGATACTTGGCGCTAAATTGAGAATCTGTGTCTCATCATGCCTCCACATGGTACCAGTTGCCGGATCTACAATCAGCCAGCCGATCAATCCGCCGAAAAAAATGTTTCCAATATACCAAGGATTCAAATCAGCAGAGAACTCCGAGGAAGCAGCAAGATACCCTTCTTTCGTGCATTTGATGTTATACTTTGCGGGCAAGAAGAATCCTCTTGAAGAGTCAAGAGATATGGTCATTGGAGTTTTGCCCATTTGCAATGGAACACCGCTGGCTTTAGAAATTACGCATTCAGCACCGGCAGGATTACTTTGCACTGTTACTGGCCAATTCGATTTACTGACAATACTTGCACAACCTGATAAACAACAAAAAAGTAAAATTACGGCCAAAAACAAAATAGTTTTTTTCACCATCAATTTCCCCTTCAGTAATTGATTAGAGTAGGCTGTTTTCTCCTAATACTACAGAGTTGTATTTTTCTCCTTAAGTGCCAGCTTCCCAAAAAATATCATCAACCATTACTAATTGCAATGTAGCATACAATTAATATTTAAAAAAACAAGAATTACAGGAAGCTGTCAATCAGCTGGCGACGTAGTCTATCTTGGGACAACTTGTGCCATTCATGCGTTTACGGCAACACTTTTCAAAATAGATGTTATTGTTTGCCAATCAGTCGTCTCGTTTGCCTTATGCCAGAGATCATAATTTCCCTGAAGGTTCATCCATAGTTCGGGCGTTGTATCAAGTGCCCTTGATAATCGTAAGGCTACCTCTGGAGTTACTGCACCTCTCTCATTCAATATTTTAGAAACAGTTTTTCTGGAAAGTTTTAAATCTTTCGCAAAATCCGTAACCGAAATTTCCAGCGGCTCCAAATAATGAAGCCGTAAAATGGAACCAGGATGAGAAGGTGGTCTCTTTCTATTTCTCATAAATAAACCTCTTCAATGATAGTCCTCAATATTTACGTTAAATGCGTTTCTATCTTTAAATTCAAAAGTAAGTCGCCAGTTTCCGGATACTTTTACTGCCCAGCGTCCTTTATTTTTAGGCTGAAGCAAATGAAGTCCTGATCCTGGATAACTCATATCTTTTATCTCATTAGCAGCGTCTAACCTGTCGAGAATTGCTTCTATTTTGGATGCATACTGGGTTTGTATGCCCTTGCGAATTCCATCATAGAAAAAATTTTCCAATCCCTTATGGATAAAAGATTTTATCATGTTTTATATTGTAACCAACAAGGTTACATTTGTCAAGAAGTAATAACTCTCCAGATTTATGGAGCTACTTTAAGGTTACTTTAAGGCTATTAATTATCGTTCGAACTGTTGTATATTTTCTGCCAGTAACGCACGCTCACTTCCAGGCAGCAACGGAGTATATTTCCCTTAGAAAATGCTATGATCGCCAAAATCTCAATAAATATCTCACCCCAAATACCTCACTGTTTCAATTGGTTATCAACGATGATTTCATTTCCCATGCAGAACGTCCATCCATCGGATCGCTTCAGAATCACTGATTTTCCCGAGATAAACCTGTGTTGTCTTCAAGTCCTGATGCCGCAGGATTACTTTCGATACTACTTCTAGCGGAACCCCGTTTCTGCTGGCATACGTCGCCGAATATCTCCGGAGATCATGAGGTGCAACCCGAACATTCAATTTTGTCCCGAGTCTCTTGATGAGGGACATTGCCGTTGAATAACAAATGGGGAATATCCGGTCTTCTCCGTTTATGGCTTTCTCTTTGACGTACTCTGCCAGTTTTCTTGATACGTTCTCCGGCATGTAGGCTCTCTCCGTCTCTTTGCCGGATTTTGGCTCTCGCAGGGTAATGGTTCTGTCAGAAACATCGGATGCTTTGATCTTCAGTAATTCGCCGATTCGCAAACCGCAACGGGCCTGAAGTTCCAATATCAAACGATCCCTCTGTCTCTTTGTGTTATAGATCATCTCATCCACCGTTTCCCGATCCAGAATCTTATGCGGCTGTTGTTTAGGCGCTTTGAAAGATTTGCTCAGTAGCGATGTGCTGCAGGGGTTTCTCATATTCAGGGAACAGCGATCAATGATGAAATTGTAAAAGGCTTTCAGCTGGGCATATCTCAATCTTCGTGTTGATTTCGCCATGTTCCCCGTCAGGTTTTCCAGAAAATGAAAGATTTCATCAGGGGCAATGGTCTCCAGGTCTTTCTGTGTGAAGATCACCTCAAATCTTTCCAGCAGGAGACGATAACTCTCAATGGTTCTTGGTTTATGGTTGGATTGAAGATAGTATTTGAACAACGTTATTGCTTCTTTTGTTATCATACAGCACCTCCCATTTCTTGTTCTGCGAGGTCTTTGGGGTTTGGGTATTATAAAACTTTACCGAAACAAATGGGAATTTTATTCTTCGAGGGAGGCGCAGAAAGCACCTACAAACAAAGGATTTTAAAAAGGCGTAACGTTGTAAATTACTATTTGAAAGCTGCAATAAAAAAACAGCCGCAAGTGCAAAGAGTCGGATTAATAAAGGACTCATAAAGACATTGAGAGCAACAATGATCGAAGATTTGTCTTGGAGTTTTTTATGCCGAGTTTTGAACGAATATTTTTTCTGTGAAAATCAACAGCCGTTGCAGATAGGTTCAAATATTCGGTCATTTCTTTAGTCGTCTTGCCTTCTTTGATTAGTGTGGCAATTTGAATTTCCCGCGGGGTCAGATCAAAATGTTGTGTGGTTAGATTACGCAAGAAGGGCGAGATTATTTCTTTAAGATGGTTTTCTATCATGTTTACATGCTCTAATTGCGTTTCATTCAATTTCAGACCTTTTAATTTATCGATAGAAGGAAAAACCAGTTTTTTGACATTAGATAAAATATTTTCTTCCATGTCGCTTCGGTCTTCTTCCCGATGCTTCAACAATACCTTCAGCGCGATATTTGCTTCTTCCAGCGTCTGAGTCTTCAATTGCAATTCTTTTTCGCTCTTTTTCAAATCTTCCTCGGCTTTTTTACGTTCATTACATTCAGCCAATTCTTTCAATGCCCTATTAACCGAAGGGGCGAGTCTCAGCAGATTATTTTTTAAAACATAATCCGTTGCCCCTTTTTTGAGTAATTCCACCGCCAGTTCTTCTCCCAAAGCGCCGGAAACAAATATAAAAGGAACGTCGGGATACTGATTAACAACAATGTTTAATGCCGATTTGCCGCTGAATCCGGGCAGAGAATAATCGGCCAGAATCAAGTCCGGTTGAAATCCTTCCATCTGCTTTACGAAGTCCGCTTTGGTTGCAACTCTTTTAGAAACAAAGTCCATTCCGGCTTGCTTTAATTCGTCTTCCATCAGCTCCGCGTCGGAGGCTGTATCTTCCAGGATTAATAGTCGTAAGGTTTTATTCATCCGGGCGCCATCCCTTTTGATTTTTTTTAATAGGCATTCACATTAAGGTTAAGCCAATAATTTGTAATTTGCTTGATGCGATCCGCAAATTGATCCGCATCCAACGGTTTGACCAGATAACTGTTGGCGCCCAATTTATAACTTTCCAGCCTGTCTCTGGCTTCATTAGATGACGTAAAAACAACAACAGGAATGTATTTTGTCCTCTCATCCGATTTGAGCAATTTTAGAACTTCCATGCCATTGATTTTGGGGAGCTTCAAATCAAGTAATATTAACCGGGGCAGTTTAAGTTTTTCTGAAAAGAACTTACCTGCGGGGTCAAAGAAATTTTTCGCTGCTTCGACTCCATCACTGAAAATGAGAGCATTGGGTTTAATTCCAGATTCGTGAAACGCATCCACTATCATTTCCACATCATGGTGATTATCTTCAACAATTACGATATCCACATTATCCATTTTTCAAATCAGTCCTTTGCCGGCAGGGAAAAATAAAAAGTTGCCCCTTCTTCAACTTTGCTTTCTGCCCAAACACGGCCGCCGTGGCGATGAATGATTCTCTGAACAATAGCCAACCCCACGCCGGTGCCTTCATAATCATCCGCGTTGTGCAAACGTTGAAAAACTCCAAACAGCTTATCATAGTATTCCATATCAAAGCCAACGCCGTTATCCTTTATGTAATAAATATTTTCATTCCCTTCCTTGTATCCTCCTGTTTCAATGTTGGCTTCATCTTTATTTTTTGTATATTTTACGGCATTGGATAAAAGATTTGAATAAACTTGTTTTATTAAAGTGCGGTCTCCGAAACCCGGTGGAATAACTTTAATATTCAAATCAATTCTCCTGTCGGGATTAATGACCTGCAACTCCATCCGTACGTCGTTAAGCAGACCTTCCATGTCCAGTTTGGACATATTGATTTCCAGCCGGCCCAAACGGGAGAAGGAAAGCAGATCATCAATCAGCTTGCCCATCATCTGTGTATTGCTTCTAATCAAATCGAATTTTCGTGCGGCATCATCATTGAGTTGGTCCTTTTGATCCCGCAGAATCATCCGGGAATATCCATCAATCGCCCGCAGAGGAGCGCGCAAATCGTGAGAAACAGAGTAGCTGAAGCTTTCCAGTTCCTTGTTGGTCATTTCCAGTAATTTTGTCCTGTGTTCAATGAGCTTTTCGACTTCTTTACGTTCTGTTATTTCTGATTGCAGTGCTTCATTCGCTATTTGTAATTCTTTTGTTCTTTCTTTTACTCGTAATTCTAATTCGTCATGTGCAGTCTTCAACTCTTTTTCTATACGTCTTAATTCCGTTATATCCCTGGCCGCCGCAAAAACACCTTGCACTTCTCCGACTTCGTTTTTATATAAAGAGGCATTGTATAATACTTCAGTCACTTTTCCGGAAACATTGCGAAGGGAAAGGGGATAATCCCGGACGGCACCCTTTTCAAATACCAGCTTATATACCTCGTCGGCCTTTTCCGGCTCTGTAAAATAATTGGAAAAATTACTGCCGATAAGTTCTTTTCTGGATCGGCCTGTTATTGATTCCGTCGATTCGTTGACATCCATAATTTTCCCTTCAGGGCTGATGGTCACCAAAGGATCAAGACTCGCTTCAATAAGACTTCGTGCATATAAAAAAGCTCTTTTATCTTCCAATTCGTATTGTTCACGATAATATTTCGCCTGCTGATAACGCCAGATATAGGCGACAATAACTCCAAGAATCAATATGTTGAGTATGATGAAAAATACGGTCACCCAAAAACGGGTGGTTAAGGTGGCGTATATTTCATCCGTATCAACTTTGGCGATAAGAAACCAGTTGGAATCCGGAACCGCCTTGATTGCCGCAAAAACAGTTTTCTTGCGGTAATCCGTTCCATAAACAGTGCCTTTCGCTCCGAGGACCGCCATTACAGCCGGTAAAGAAGATTTTGTCAACGGTCGTTTCATCGTTAAAGGTGCATTCTTGATATGACGCAATGCGTTGAGATACACAACGTTGTCACCGTCACGATGCACAAGCAGAGACTCCCCCGTCTCGCTGGGCACAGGCCATAATTTAATCGCCGGGAATAAACGCATATGGGGGTCAATCATAATCATGACGGTGCCAAGATGTTTGGAAACGGATTTTTGAACGATCACGATGGGGATAACGATGGACAGATGGATGCAGCCTGTTTTGTTGTCCAAATGAATATCACTGATGACGATATCGTTTTTCACGACAGCCTCATTGATAACATTAGAATGAATCTTACCAAAATATTTCTCGTGGTCATTTAAAGCCAGTTGAAGATTATTGTTTTTATCAAGAAGTAATATGTTTTTATAGTTATATGATTTTTGTGTTGCAGAAAGTAACGACAAAACATTCTTTTTTGCTTGAAGGGACGAAGGGTTGTGGAAATAGTCCAATACATCGGATGCAAATGCGTCATTTTTGAATATTACGTTTGCGTCACTGATGCGCTCGTTGCGCCAATTATTGATTTCCCATACTTTAAGCTCCGCAATGGTGGTCAGTTGCTGCTTGGCCGCATGGCTAATATCTTTTTTTTTATTCTGATAAACATAACAGCCCAAAATGATAATACAGGCTGAGGCAGTGATAAATATTGCTAAAGCAATAAAGAGAGCAACGTTGGCTTTCTTGGGCAGGGGATTTATCATGCGTCATCTGCTTTCTTGTTTCCGAAGGAATCCGCAATAATATTTGCATCATTATAAAGTCAATCTCCCGTGGAAACAAGTTCAATTATCACCTTAATATGCCCCCGGGCTGCCGGCCATACTATTTTTGATATTACAATGACTGCGCCTCCATCTGAGTTACAACTTTTTCGTATTTATCGTGAATCATTTTTCTATCGAATTCATAATACTCCGCAAGCATCTTGTCCTGTTCTTCTTTGCTGAAGTAATCCATGCAGGGGAAAAAGAAATGCTTGTCTTCCTTTTCGATGTGGATGGGATAAAAGCGGGCCAGTTCGCTCATGAGCCTTACGATTTCTTCGGCTGAATGTTTACCCTTAAGATACTTCTCCTTGGCGGCTACAAGTTCACCTACCGTTTTCCTGGCGTATCTGTGATCCTCCATTAACTCATCCATGATTCGCGCATGTTCCGGGCTCAGTTTCTTTTTCCTGAGATCATGGAAAAGAATATCTTCTTCTTTTCCATGATGCGTCCGGTCCGCGTATGTTTTTATAAAATCTACGGCCTGGTCAATGAAGACCGTATTGATCTTTCTGCTTTCATTGATGATGCGAACTTCACCTTCAAAAAGACGGAGCATTTTCTCAATAAGACGATGCTCCCACATCAATGGTCCAATGGGCTTCATAACGTTTCTCCTCATTCATTCCAGTTCCCGTCGGACGGCCAAATCGCCGGCGGTAAATATTCTCATCGCAGACCTCCGGGGTCCGCAACCATTACTTATTTAATGAAACCCACTTTGTTTAATGCCCATGCTTGTGTTCTGTGGCCTTATCATGCCTGTTCGCCGGATGTTTGGCGCCTTCCTGGTGCTCTTCGTGCATTCCTTTGCCCGTGGCATCCAGTTGAATCCGCTACACATAATGTGTGTATTCAACGTATGCCCCGACAAACTCGCGGCCCTGCTCGACGCTTTCATCCTTGTGCTTGTAGGTTTCCGCGGCGCGGTCATAACGTTTCCGAATACCGGCGGCAACATCATCGGTCATCAGCTTGACAAGGGCGTCAGCAGATCCTCCCGCCAGTGCTTTATCCGCTTCGACTATAACGGGTTCAACTTCACCGGCCGGTTTTAATCCGGTAAAGGACGCTCCTTCACCGGCCCGATGAATTTTCACAAGAATCCCAAAGAATTGATTTTCAGCTGCTTCGGCATTCTTCTTTCCTTTTGCGTTCAGAGCAGTGGCGAAAGCCGTCCGTACACGTTTTTCGTCCTTCAGTTTCACCCACTTGAGGACAGGCGTGACATCTTCAGCCTCCAGGGCTTTCCTGGCATTTGGCTCTTTTCATGACCTTATCGACAACGCCGCCCAGTAAATTTTTCAAAATGCCGGTCTTTCCATGCGAAGCAATGACGATCAAATCAATTCCTTTTGCTTCTTGTTCGTTGAGGATCTCTTTATACGGAATGCCTCTTACGGTATCGAAAATGATTTCAATGCCGGATGAGTTGTCGGTGATCTTTTTGGCTTCCTGCTGAAATCCGTCATCGATCACATGAAAAAGATGAATTTTTGATTTGTTCCGCCTGACAATGTCTATCGCTGTTTTAATGCGTTATCCGCATAAACTGAAAAATCCGTCGGCACTAATATTTTCCCGGGTGAAAACATAATTATGTCCTCCTTTTTTCCTTATCAATTACAGGATGTCATTAAATTTACAATACGGGTTGTTCTGTGGTTAAGTGGTAGTAAAAACCTACCATATATTCTCCTTAAAAATTCCGCGAAATGTATGATGGGGGCAAGGATTCGGCCTTCGCCGGAGGAAATACCATGGAACTTCATTAAGCAACATCTGAATCTTATGATAGATTTCCGCCCCGGTAATAATTTTACTTTGTACTATATCTTTAGGCTCCTCAGCCTGAGGGCATTCCCGACCACGGAAATGGAGGAAAGGCTCATTGCCGCCGCGGCAATGATCGGACTGAGAAGAATGCCAAAGTTGGGATAAAGGATGCCCGCCGCAATTGGCAAGCCGAGAATATTGTAAATAAAGGCAAAGAACAGGTTTTGCTTGATATTGGCTATTGTGGCGTTGCTCAAACGCCTCGCGCGGACGATGCCGGTGAGGTCTCCCTTCACCAGGGTGACGCCGGCGCTTTCCATGGCAACATCCGTACCTGTTCCCATAGAGATACCCACTTGTGCCTGAGCCAGAGCGGGGGCATCATTGATCCCGTCACCGGCCATGGCGACAACATGTCCTCCCTCTTGAAACTTTTTAATCGCCGTTGCCTTTTGATCCGGCAAAACCTCGGCTGCCACTTCGTCCAGATTAAGCTTTTT
>DFZJ01000210.1 GCA_002382045.1 Syntrophaceae bacterium UBA4059 | reverse complement strand
TACTTTTGAAAGGGGGGCCTGGCCTATGTCAACAGCATCGGATAAAAGGATTTGCGTCATCTGCGCGTGTCGCGGGGAATGCACACAGCGTTATCGGATAAAAACAAATGCCTTGTATGATGTTAATTGTCCCGACTACACCCGGGATATTAAATTAAAGGATCAGGATGTCGATAAGCTGGTTGAAGATCAGGTGCTGCGCTGGGAGAAAGAAAAAACGGAAAAACCGGGGCATGTCATCACCCTTTCCAGCGAAACAGGCGGCGGCGGCGGCTGGATAGCCCGCATTCTGGCCACCGATTTGAAAATGAACATTGTCGGCAGCGAATTGATCCATAAGGTTGCGGAAAGCGCGCATATGAGTGACAAGGTGATCAAATCGCTGGATGAAAAAAGCATTTCACTCTTCGACAGTCTCATCAGTTCTTTCTTCGAAGCCCGCCATATCTGGCCCAATGAATATCTGCGCCATTTGTCGATGGTCATGCACACCAATGCCGAGCATGGCAATGTTATTATTATTGGTCGCGGCGGCTGCTTTATTCTGAAAGACAAGTCATTTCGCGTGCGCATTATCGCCCCGGAAAAGGCGCGCGTCGAGAAGGTGATGCGGGATCGCCGGATGTCGGAAAGCGATGCGCTGGCTTTCGTGCGCAAATACGACGAATATCAGATCGGTTTTATGAAAAAGTATTTTAATGAAGACATTAATGATCCGAAACACTACGACATGATGGTGAATACGGAAAAAGTCGGCATTGAAAGTGCGTCAGAATCGATCAAGAAGGCTTTTCTGGCGTGGAAGTCCACGTGGAATCGGACATGAGGCTGTTTCGGTTCGCATTAAATTATTGATGATGGGACATCGGCAATGACCAGGTATGAGCGCGCTCTTCTTTTAGGATTGGCGGAGGAAATTATTCTCCATTTGCGCACCCGGCTCACCGAGATAGAAAACCTGCATCCTCGGGAGTCGGCTCTGGGCATCGCCACGTTTCAGGAGCGTTTGCGCAATATTGAGGATTTGCTTGATTACGTCAAAAAAGACCGTGAATCATGCATCTGATCATTTGTCGCCTTCGACAGCGGCATCGGGACTCGCGGCCAGATAAACGAAAAAGGATGTGCCGACGCCGACAGTGGATTCCATGGTAATCAGGCCATTGTGGTATTTAATGATGGAATCGCAGATGGCAAGCCCCAGGCCGATTCCGCCACGTTCCTTCTTTTCCTTTGTCGTGAAGTAAGGATCAAATATCTTCGAGAGGTTTTCGCGGGGAATGCCAACGCCACGGTCCTTAAAAATAATGCGGACATAACTGCCTTTGCCCATCGTCCGGATGTTGGTTCCGGTTGCTGTGTTTTCTGCAATAACTTCCACAACACCGCCGTCCGGCATGGCTTCTTTCGCATTGGTAACCATGTTTTCAATGACCTGCCGGATCTGCATCGCATCGATTTCCGTCGGCCAGAGATCGGGGGCAATGACCGGTTGGCAGGTCACATTGGAGCCGGCCAGTGTTTTTTGAACGGTCTCTCTAATTAAGTCACCAATGTTTTCCATTTTTTTAACCGGATATCCGCCCTGGGCGAAGGTAATCAGCCGGTGGGCCAGTTCCTTGGCTTGCAGGCTTGCCCTTTCCGCTATCGCCAGACCATTCTCCAGAATTTTATCCTCTTCATTCGCGGAAATTTTGGCTAAAAACACATTGCGCAGGATGGCTGAAAGCAAACTGTCAAAATCTTTGGCCACGCCGTCCGCAAACGTCCCCAGCGATTCAAGCTTGGTTCTTTTGAGGAGTTCTTCTTCAGCCGTTTTCTGATCGGTGATGTCTTCCAGGGTCTCCATCGCGCCGAATATTCTGCCGCTGGAATCCTTGATACGCGCCGAGGTAATCCGGAACCATTTACCCTTTTCACCCAGATCCGGGAAAAATTGCGTTACTTCATAGGCATCCTTCAGGACCTTCGACTTTATCACAGCGCCTGAGTAAAGGCTGGCGGAATTGCTGACTTTGTCTTTTAAAATCAAATCGGCCATGCAGGAACGGGGCGATGTGTAAAAGGCACGCCACTGCTGATCTGTGCCGATCACTTGGCTCGCCTTGATGTTGCTGAGTCCTTCCAGTGCTTTGTTCCAGTGAAGGATTTTATGATCGGTTGAGATCACGAAAGTCGGAATGGGAGAACTCTGAAGGATACTGCGGAGTATTTGCTGGTCATTGCGGCCTCTCCAGATCGCATAGGCAAAACTGACAATGGCCGTGGTCGCCAGAAACAAAATAAAGAGAAGAAAATGATCCTGCATCATGCACTCCCGTATAGCGAGGACCGGATGTGAAATCCCGATCCGGTCATCTCACCGAATAAATCATAAAATTTACAACTCTGCCTGTAATATTTTCATGGCGCTTCATTGAATAGCAAGGTTGGGTTGAAATTGCAAGATTGGAAAAAGCGTATCGATGAAGCCGGCTTGGCCAATGCCGGGTTGTGTTATATATCTTACTGATTTCATAATGCATTTGCTCACATAGCCCCGGGATGGTTTCTCGTCCAGGCAGAAAACCGATCCCCGCAGGCATTGACCAGCGGGCAATTTCCGGCGCATTCGGGATGGCTTCCAATTGCGGAGCGTGAAATTTGCTTCGGGGCTGCCGATGCGCCCGCGAAAGTAAAAGGTGAGCGGGTAAACAAATAGATTTTCTTAAATATTCATATTATAAATACTTGACAAACGATTGGCGTTCATCTAATTACTACCAAATAGATAGACATAGCAGATTTCCGGGTCAACCGTGCAATGTTGCGCTTAATCACATTGATCAATCTTTTAGAACTGCGCTGTCGGAAGCCGGCAATATTGAAGTGAAAACAATGAATGATTTCAGCAACCCTTTAAAGAAAAAAGTTCTTGTAGCGATGAGCGGAGGCGTTGATTCATCGCTCGCGGCTTTGCTGCTCAAAGAGGCAGGCTACGCGGTCACCGGCGTCACCATGTGCCTGGGCATCCGTCAGGACGGCGACCGCGCAAGCTGCTGCGGCGGCGATGCCATAGAAGACGCGAAGCATGTCTGCGGCCAATTGGAAATTCCGCATTTTGTTTTCGACTTCGCTCATCTGATGGAGAAGCTGGTGATCCGTAAATTCACCACTGAATATTTAAGCGGAAGAACGCCGAATCCCTGCGTGGACTGCAACCGCTATCTGAAATTTGGATCGCTCCTGGATAAAGCCCGCAGCCTGGATTTTGATTATCTGGCCACCGGCCACTACGCCAGAATCGAGCATTCAGGGAATGCCTGGCATCTGTTACGTCCGGCCGACGCTCTGAAAGACCAGACGTATTTCCTGTATCCGATTGCGGTTGCGGATCTGTCCGGCATATTGTTCCCGCTGGGCGGTCTCACCAAAGAAGAAGTGCGAAAAATGGCGCGTGAGGCCGGATTGCATGTCGCCCAAAAGCCCGAAAGCCAGGATATCTGTTTTACACCGGGAGGCGATTATGGCCGCGTGTTTTCCGACCGACATCTTTCCGTTCCCGCAGGCGACATCGTTGACCGAACCGGCAAGATCCTGGGGCGTCATCGGGGCATCATTCACTACACGATCGGACAGCGCGGCGGACTGGGCGTCAGCGCGAAACATCCCTTATATGTACTGGAGATCGACGCGCGACATCATCGAGTCGTCGTTGGTCGCAAAGAAGAACTCCTGGCAACGGGTCTGATTGCGGGGAATCTGAATATTCTTGCGGATTCAATTCCCGATAAGGTCGAAGGAAAAATCCGTTATCGCAAAAAGGCGTCCAAATGCCGCGTGGAGAAAACAGGAGAAAAACTGAAAGTAAGCTTTGAAGAACCTCAGGAATCCATTACGCCCGGGCAGGCTTTCGTTTTTTATTCAAACAACGAGCTGTTGGGAGGCGGTGAAATAGAGGAGGTCTTGTGAATGGAACTTGTTGAAAAGATCAATCGATTAAGAAAGAGAAAAATACCGGAAAGTAAAAGGAGGCCATCATGAGTAAAATTGATCATCAATTAAAAATAGAAACACTTGTATTGCACGGCGGACAGGAACCGGACCCGACAACCGGCTCCCGGGCCGTGCCCATTTATCAAACCACATCCTATCAGTTTAAGGATACCGATCAGGCCGCAGCCCTTTTCGGGCTGACCCAGTTCGGCAATATTTATACGCGGATGACGAACCCGACCACGGATGTTCTGGAAAAAAGAATCGCGCTCCTGGATGGCGGCATCGGCGCTCTGGCGGTCGCCAGCGGCCAGTCCGCAATTTCATTGGCGTTGCTCAATATCGCGCGGGCCGGGGATGAAATCGTCTCAGCGGATAATCTCTACGGCGGGACCTACACACTGTTTCATTACACGTTTCCCCGCCTGGGCATCAAGGTGAACTTCGTCAAATCCAATGACTTAAAAGCGCTGGAAGCGGCCATCACACCTGCGACCAAAGCGGTTTACGCGGAATCCATCGGCAATCCTAAAATGGATGTGGCCGATCTCACAGGCATTGCCGCAATTGCGCACAAAAACAGCATTCCTTTTGTGCTGGATAATACCGTGTCACCCTATATTTTGCGCCCCTTTGATTTTGGCGTGGACATTATTGTTTATTCCGCAACCAAATTTATCGGCGGTCACGGCACATCGCTGGGCGGCATTATTGTTGATTCAGGGAAGTTTGACTGGACGAACGGAAAGTTTCCGCTCATCGCCGATCCTGATCCCAGTTATCACGGCCTGAATTTTGTCGAAGCCTTAAAACCGGTGGGCAATCTGGCTTATATTCTCAAGGCGCGTGTTACGCTTTTGCGCGATCTGGGTCCGGCCATGTCGCCTTTTAATGCGTTTCTGTTTCTTCAGGGATTGGAGACATTACATCTGCGTATGCCGAGGCATTGTGAAAATGCGCTGACCGTTGCTCTTTATCTGGAAAAGCATCCCAAAGTTGCCTGGGTGAATTATCCGGGACTTAAGTCAAGCCCGGATCATGACCGGGCGGTCAAATATTTACCCAAAGGAACAGGCGCGATCCTGGGCTTCGGCGTAAAAGGCGGAATCGAGGCAGGAAAGAAATTTATTAATGCTCTGCAACTGATTTCCCATCTGGCCAATATCGGTGATGCCAAAACGCTGGCGATTCATCCGGCGTCCACCACGCATCAGCAACTGTCGCCGGAAGAACAGCTGGCCACAGGCGTCACGCCGGATTTTATCCGTCTGTCCATTGGCATTGAGCATGTCGATGACATCCTGGCGGATATTGAACAGGCGTTGGGGAAGAAATAAGTAATGCAGGGAGCGGATTGTTTGCAGGCTATCAATCCCGTCATTCCCGCGAAAGCGGGAATCCAGCATTATTTAAACTGGATACCGGCTTCCGTAACCTGAAGGTCACAAGACCGGTATGACAACTTTTTCGCTTGTCTTTTATATGAAGATAAAAAATCTCCAGAATAACGGGAAGAAAAAAAGGAGGCTCATCATGAAAAAAATTTATGCAGATAATTCACAATCCATCGGCAATACCCCGCTGGTAAAACTAAATCATATCACGGATGGTGCTAAGGCAACCGTTTTAGCAAAAATTGAAGGCCGTAATCCGTCTTATTCAGTCAAATGCCGCATCGGAGCGGCCATGATCTGGGATGCGGAAGAAAAAGGATTGCTCAAACCCGGTGTGGAAATCATCGAACCGACCAGCGGCAATACCGGTATCGCACTCGCCTATGTCGCGGCGGCACGCGGCTATAAGCTGACGCTGACCATGCCGGAAACGATGAGTATTGAACGGCGGAAAGTCCTGGCAGCCTTCGGCGCCAATCTTATCCTGACACCCGGCGC
>DFZJ01000148.1:2541-5190 GCA_002382045.1 Syntrophaceae bacterium UBA4059 | reverse complement strand
CTCCCCGATCCATGGAATGATGTTGTCCGTAATTACATCGAAGGCAGCATCCACAAGGGCAGAGTATCGCGGCTGACGGATTTCGGTGCATTTATTACACTGGAAGCAGGCGTGGACGGGCTCCTGCATATTTCCAAACTGGGCAAAGGGAAAAAAATCAAGCACGCCCAGGATGTCCTGACCCGAGACCGCGAAATTGACGTAAAGATCGAAAAGATTGATCGGGACAATAAAAGAATTTCGCTCGATCTGGCCTCAAATACTGACGAGAAAAAAGGCCCGGAAGAATCAAGCGACGATTACAAAAGCTACATGCCTAAAGCACCCAAGGCCATGGGCACCTTCGGCGACCTGCTGAGTAAAGCCAAAAAGAAGAAATAGGTGGGGGTAGGGTTCACGGTTCACGGTTCATACCCCTGCTGCGCACGCGGATAATTCCCGCCTGTTTGAAAACGCCGTCGTATTGAGAGAAATCTCGGAATTAATGATTCCCCTGCAATGGGGACCGGCAAACCGAATTCCGCATTGCGCCGCAACGGCTTTCATCTTTTCTTCCATGCTCCGGCAAAGCTGACTTATTTACATAGTTATATAAAATAGTCTTGACATTTTTACATAGTTATATAAATTGGCCGCATGGAACGGCTGATTAAACGATACATTTTCGACCCCGAAATGAACGCGGGGAAAATGATATTTCTCACGGGATAGATCATTGACGGCTGCATATAAAACTTTTCTATTGGAACTTTAGACCACCCAGCTCCGTCACCGGAATTCCAGTTACGTTTCTATCCAATGCATAGATTGTCTTTCCGGGGTAGATGACCCACAAATGCTTTAATTCTAACTCATCGCAAGCCATGCGCATGGATGATGTTAATCCCGGCGCCTGCGCATATTTGACCTCGACGCCATAGAGCCTTCCATTCTTTTGAAAGACCAGATCAATCTCAGCCGATGCGTGGACCCCCCAGAAAAATGTTTCATCCTCCTTCAATTGGAGGGCCTTGATCGTCTCTTCCAGCGCAAAACCTTCCCAGGAAGCACCAAGCTTCGGGTGCAACAGAACATCTTTTTTCTGCACAAGGGAAAACAAGGCATGCAAAATCCCTGTATCGCGGAAATAAATTTTTGGTCTTTTGATAATTCTTTTTTTCGTATTGTAATACCAGGGTCGCAACTGACGAACCATAAAAGTCCCGGAAAGCAAATCCAGATACCTTTGCGCGGTATGGTCGGACACCCCCAGGCTCTTGCCGATTTCCGAAGCGTTGAAGATCTGACCGTGATAATGCGCCAGCATTTGCCAGAAGCGCCTAAGCGATTTTACGGGGATATTGAATCCCAGTTGCGGGATGTCGCGTTCAAGAAAAGTCGAAATGAAATCCAAACGCCACTGATAAGACGCGGCTTCACTTGAAGCAAGAAAAGACCTGGGGAATGCACCCCTGATCCATAATTTTTCCGCTTTATCCGCACCTACAAGATCAAGCGAAAAGCCTCCCATTTCCAGATAACTGATACGGCCTGCCAGGGATTCTGAAGATTGCCGGATTAAATCGCGTGATGCACTGCCCAAAATCAGGAATTTTGTTTTTTTGTCCGGTCGGTCGGCAAGAACACGCAGCACGGGAAACAAATCAGGCGTGCGCTGTATCTCATCTAGAACAATCAACCCCTCAACATTTTCCAGTGCAAGCAGCGGCTCTTCAAGACGCCGGATATCAAGCGGATTTTCAAGATCGAAAAAAGTGACATCCGTCGGCCACTGCTCAGAAAACTGCCGGGCCAGCGTCGTTTTCCCGCATTGGCGCGCCCCCAGGATGGCAACAATAGGATTGTTCCGGATGCGGTCATTTAATAGACTAATATCATTTAATCTTTTTATTTCCATAGAAAGGTTCTATCATGAAATTTCGACATGTCAAGGCGAAATTTCATGATAGTAGCCTTTCATGATTAACTGGCGGCTGCCCCATTCTCTCACTCAAGATTTTGCTTAACTGTCAGAAAGTTGAAATTTTTCCGGGAAACTGCGCAGTGATTCCCGCGACAAATTTTCTGATGCTCATGTGATAAACAAAGCACAATATGTCGGCGCCTCATCCCGACTTTCTTCGCTGCGTCAGTCTTTATTCTGGGATGTAATCTTAGCAAGCTGGACCTCGATCATCATGCCGCATTCATCATTGTTCGCACCATGGAGCNNTGGAGCCGGACCCGAATGATCTGACCGGAAAAACATGGGAGGAAATTAAGAAGCTCGTCAACAGAGCCCTTGTGTTCTGATCTTTATTTTTTTACGGACTCCATGTGCTGACGCAGCGCCAGAGATGTCTTGTTCAAAAATCCGGAAATAAGGGCCACGACAACCGGGCGTTATTCAATAATTCTTGAATAGGGAGGCGCAACATGCAAAAAAGCGGGTCCCATATAAAGCAACCAACCGGTTATCGGGCATTTATCCCCACACCTTTACCCCCAAAAGCCGGGCCTCAGGATAGAAGGAGAACTCCAGAATCTGCTTTCCCTTGCCGACATGGCACTCGCCCGTCTTGACGGCCTTGCGGAAATATTGCCCAACGTTGATCTTTTCATTGCCAGGCATCGGCGCTTGTTGTGGGAAAAGAAAATATCATCCCCCAT
>DFZJ01000148.1:0-2451 GCA_002382045.1 Syntrophaceae bacterium UBA4059 | reverse complement strand
GATCTGACGATCCAAATTTAACCATATTGCCTTTTCCATAAAGCGTATTCCATCCTTATCAAATTAATTTTAGCGAAAAAAAGGCATTGAGATTGCATTGCCTTTGATTTATAAAAATTGTGCGTCTTGAGGAGGGATCATGAAAGTAGTCATTTTCGCCGGCGGCATCGGCACCCGTATCTCGGAAGAATCCTATTTAAAACCCAAACCCATGATTGAAATAGGTGAGAAACCAATCCTCTGGCACTTGATGAAAATATTTGAGGCCCAGGGATTTAACGATTTTATCATCTGCGTCGGTTATAAAAGTTATGTCATTAAGGAATATTTTTTAAACTATTATGTTTACAATTCTGACGTAACCGTCAATCTTTTGACAAACAGTTTTGAAGTTCACCGCTCCAATACGGAAAAATTCCGTGTAACGCTGGTGGATACGGGAGTCAATACAAGAACAGCCGGGCGACTCAAACGCGCTCGTCACTACATTGGCAATGAAGAATTTATGCTGACATATGGCGACGGACTGGCAGATGTCAACCTCGCACAACTGATCAATTACCATCATGAACACGGAAAAATCGCCACAGTCACGGCTGTCCAACCCGCCGGACGATTCGGTCTTCTGGGTATTGAGGATGACGCCCGTGTATCCAACTTTAAAGAAAAAACACTGGGAGACGGCGGCTGGATCAATGGCGGCTTCTTTGTTTTAAAACCTGAGGTATTTGACTATCTCCCGGAAAATTCCGACAGTCTGATGTGGGAGGATGACCCGCTGGAAAAACTGTCTCAAGACAATCAATTGGTAGCATATAGGCACCACGGATTCTGGCAATGTATGGACGCCATGCGGGACAAAGCAATTCTCGAGCAACTCTGGATGTCAGGACAAGCCAAATGGAAACTCTGGGAATAAAAAGCTCTTGGCTGATAGCTGTCAGGAGTGGGCAGTGGTAGATCAGTTCAATTTTGAAAAGTTGGAATTTCGCGTGGCTCATTATTTGAAGCCATCACATTGTTGACCATTTAAAAAAACAGAAGGTGGATATCGGAAGACGCTTTTGTGAAGCTTAAGTCTGATGCATTTGAGATTGGAAAGATGATTAACGGACTAATCAATTCCATAAAAAACAACACCTAAAAGCCAAGAGCTAAAAACTAAGAACCACGAGCTACGAGCTAAGAGCTAAAATTATGTTCGATAACATATACAGTAATAAAAAAGTTCTCATCACAGGGCACACAGGATTCAAGGGATCGTGGCTGGCCCTTTGGCTTACACAAATGGGCGCAAACATAACAGGCTATTCCCTGCAACCACCAACAGAGCCTAACCATTTTCAATTACTCAATCTCGACACCAACTCCATTATCGACGATATTCGCGATGTGGACAACCTCAAACAAGTTTTCAAGAAACAACAACCGGAAATTATCTTTCATCTGGCCGCGCAGGCCATTGTCCGGCAGTCCTATCAGGAACCGTTGGATACATTGACAAGTAACGTCATAGGAACCGCCAATGTTCTGGAGGCAGCAAGAACATGTGCTTCAGTCCGAGCCATCGTTATCGTTACCAGTGACAAATGCTATGAAAATCGGGAATGGCCATGGGGTTACCGAGAAATTGATGCACTGGGCGGATATGATCCCTATAGCGCATCGAAGGGATGTGCGGAAATCATCACAAACTGCTGGCGAAACTCTTTTTTCAACCTGAAAGATTACGGCCATACCCATCAAACACTCCTGGCCAGCGCCCGGGCGGGAAATGTTATCGGGGGCGGTGATTGGGCGCAAGACCGTCTGATCCCGGACATCATGCGCGCCGTCAACCAAAATGAAAAAGTGAAAATTCGCAATCCGCACGCCACACGCCCGTGGCAACATGTCCTTGAACCCCTGAGTGGATATTTGCTTCTTGGACAAAAGCTTCTGGAAAGCCGAAAAGAATTTGCCGAAGCCTGGAACTTCGGGCCCTCTGAGGAGGAGAATGTCTCCGTAGGTGAAATCGTCCATTTGGTAAAAAAAGTTTGGCCGAAGATTGACTATGAAATAAATCAAACGCCGGATCAGCCGCACGAAGCAGGAATGCTGCGTCTGGACTGTTCAAAATCCCGCACAAAATTAAAATGGTCACCAGTATGGGACGGCACAGAAACCATTAAGAAAACGGCTTTGTGGTATAAAAACTTTTATGAATCCGGTAAGATTTTAAGCATAGACCATTTCGATCGCTACATTGACGACGCGCAGAGCAAAAATATTGCGTGGGCAGAAAGGGAAAGTAAATGAAGATCGAATATGATAGAGATGTGGATGCCCTTTATATAAGGCTTCAGGAAAAAAACGTGGCGAGAACGGTCGAACTTGATGAGGGAATCAATATCGATTTTGATAAAACCGGAAAATTAATAGGACTGGAAGTGTTGGCATGATAAATTCCCG
>DFZJ01000208.1 GCA_002382045.1 Syntrophaceae bacterium UBA4059 | reverse complement strand
AATGTGGCAGTGCGGATTGAATCCAAGGAAATCACCAAACGTCTGCATGGCGATGACAGCACCGGGGATTGGGGTATTTTCAGGGACGGCATCCTGAATGAAGATCTTCAACGATTCCCAGGCGCAGCGGCTGAGGGCGGCAAGAAGCTTTCGATCATACAGAAAATAGCGACGAAGAATCTTCGGGATGCTAAAGACAAAATGCCGGTGAGGAATCTTTTTGAGGACTTCCACACAAAGCCGTTCTCCGAATTCCATCCCGCTTTTTTCGCAGGCTGCGCACCTTTTGTCTTGTTCTGGTGCATGATGCGAAAGTAGTGAGGCGCACAGGTAGCTTTGAGTTGTATTTCACAAGTCAGGCTTTCCTGATAAAACCATAGCAGCGTTTCTTCATAATCCGCCGCGGTAATGGCCTGCTCGGCCAAATCCTTCCCACGGCCTGTCGGCACGAGCAGAAAAATATGATGCGCCGCCGCCCCGATCTTTAACGCCAGATCATGGATGTCTTTGATCTGGTGCAGATTGGCCGTGGTAATCGTTGTGTTGATCTGGAATTCCATCCCGACGGACTTCATCGCTTCAATACCCCGCATCGCACCGTCAAACGCTCCGGCTTCACCACGGAAAACATCGTGGCTTTGTGCGTCCTTGCCGTCGATACTGATGCTGACTCGCCGGATGCCGCTTTCGATCATCTTTCGCACGATGGCCTTATCCACGAGGGTGCCGTTGGTCGCCATGACCATGCGCAAACCCTTTCGGGTTCCATAAGCGGCAATCTCAAAAATATCCGGCCGCAGCAAAGGTTCACCGCCGGTAAGGATAATGACCGGTTGGGAGACACTTGTGATATCATCGATCAGGCGCAGGCATTTCTCTGTAGAAAGTTCTCCCGGATACGGCCCCAGATGCGACGCGGCACGGCAGTGGACGCAGTTCAAATTACAACTGCGCGTCACTTCCCACACGATCATGCGAACAATATTCTCCGGATACTGCATCAACTTACTCAAAAAGATATTCCCCCGCACAAAAAATCATTCTCTAATGCCTTTGCGAACAAATAACAAGCTTCATACCGGAAATCAACCACCTCGCAGCAAGCTGCCGAGGTATGCAAGGAACATCATTATATCGCAGCAAGCTACGGCGAATTAACGCTCGTCCCGCAATAGCGGGATTAAACATTCCCCCTCTTTTTTTAAAGAGGGTTCAGGGGGGATTTGATTTTGGTGACCATACAGATAAAAATCCCCCTTGACGCGTAACCTCGAGTGCCCTTTAGGGCATTAGGTTATCCCCCTGAAAGAAAGGGGAAAATGTCTTATTTTCCCAACACCTTCGCCAAATCCTTGGCCCAGTACGTGATAATGATATCCGCACCGGCTCTCTTAATGGACGTGAGGCTTTCCCGCATGGCTTTTTCTTCATCCAGCCAGCCCAGTTGCGCCGCGGCTTTAATTATTGAATATTCCCCGCTGACGTTATAAGCGGCCAGCGGTAAATCAAATTCTTGTTTGGCGCGACAGATGACATCCAGATAAGCGAGTGCCGGTTTGACCATGATGATGTCCGCGCCTTCCGAAACATCCAGCGATATTTCCCGAATAGCCTCGTCAGCATTAGCCGGGTCCATCTGATAGGCTTTGCGGTCACCGAACTGCGGCGCGCTTTCGGCGGCTTCGCGGAAAGGACCGTAAAACGACGACGCATATTTCGCGGAATACGCCATAATGGGAATATCTTCCAGGGCGTTTTCATCGAGCGTTTCGCGGATGGCCGCAATCTGCCCGTCCATCATCGCCGAGGGCGCGACCATGTCCGCGCCCGCTTGGGCATGCGACAGGGCTGTTTCCGCCAGCACTTCCAGCGTCATGTCGTTTTGCACCTGGCCTTTTTCCAGGATGCCGCAATGGCCGTGACTGGTGTATTCACACAGGCAGACATCCGTGATCACGAGCATTTCGGGAACTTCATTTTTTATTCTTTTCACCGTCTGCTGCACAATGCCGTCTTTGGCAAACGCGCCGGTGCCCTGTTCATCCTTTTTGGCCGGAATGCCGAAAAGCAACACCGCCGGTATCCCTAACTCAAAAGCAGTACGCGCTTCTTTAGCAATATAATCCACCGACAGTTGAAACTGACCCGGCATCGAATTAATCGGCTTTTTAACGCTCTTGCCGGGAACCGCAAACAGCGGATAGACCAGATCATCCACGCTCAATTTCGTCTCGCGAACAAGCCTGCGGAAGTTTTCATTTTTTCTTAATCTGCGTCCCCGATATTCAGGAAATTGCATACTCTAGTCCTCCTTCTTGGAAATTTCTTCATCTGTTAAATAACAGGCGGGGTCGGGTCCCCAGACATCACCTGCCGACTCCGCCCGCGCCCGGAAGTTGCCGCCGCAGACGGAAAGCCACACACACTGGGCACAGCGGCCGTGAACGTGTTTCTTTTTATCCTTGAGTTTCATCAGCAGCTCATTGTTTTCATCCGTCCAGATTTCACTGAAGGGTTTGAGCCTCACATTGCCCAGCGGCTGGTTGCGCCAGAACTGATCGGGATAGACTTCGCCATCCCAGCTGACACAGCCGATGCCATGACCGGAACTGTTGCCCTCGTTCATCTCCAGAAGCTCCAGGACGTCTTTGGCCCGCTCAGGATTTTCCTGCTTCATTTTCATATATAGATAAGGCCCGTCGGCGTGATTATCGACAGTAAGAATTTCCGGAGACAGGCCGTCATCGAACATCCGCCTGGTTCGCACAGCAATCAGATCGATCAGCTTGCGCGTTTCTTCATGAGTCAAATCCTCCTCGCGCAGCTTGGAGCCGCGGCCAGTGTAAACCAGATGGTAGAAACACATCCGTTCAATTTTTTCGTCTCTGAGCAGATCGAATATAGCCGGCACATCGGCCAGATTGTGTTTATTGACCGTGAAACGAATGCCGACTTTGATGCCCGCTTCGCGGCAGTTTCTTATACCTTCGATTGCTGCTGCAAATGCACCCTTCTTCCCGCGGAAGCGGTCGTGTGTTTGCTCCAGACCGTCGAGACTCACGCCGACATAGGAAAGACCGATTTTCTGAAGTTTGGCCGCGATCTCTTTGGTGATCAGCGTGCCGTTGGTGGAAATGACCGCGCGCACACCCTTATCCGTCGCGTGCTGCGCCAATTCCAGTAAATCCGGGCGCAACAGGGGCTCGCCGCCGGAAAACAAAATCACCGGGGCGCCGAAGGCCGCCAGATCATCAATGAGCTTTTTACCTTCTTCCGTCGTCAACTCATCGGGATAATCCATATCCGCAGAATTGGAATAGCAGTGAATGCACTTCAGATTGCAGCGGCGCGTCATATTCCAGACGACCACCGGTTTTTTATCCGACGAAAATTGCAGCAGGTGCGAGGGAAGCTTTCCGGATTGCCGGCTGTAGCGCAACACATCGGAGGGCTCCACCGCCCCACAGTATAATTTGGAAATACCAATCATATTTTTCTTGATAAGACCTTGCTTTCTTTG
>DFZJ01000129.1:20781-21675 GCA_002382045.1 Syntrophaceae bacterium UBA4059 | reverse complement strand
CGGAAAAAATTGAACGGATTAAAACCATTTCCGCAGCCGGCGGCCGGACTAAAAGGAGCAGGCCGTCCGATGATCTGATTCGCAAGAATTTACCGGTTGTCCCCGCGGAGGTGATTCTGAAATCCATGAGCGAATTTCTGAATTATTCGCGGGAACATGAGGCCACGCATGGCGTCCACGCCGCCGCCCTGTATTCACTCGCAGGCGATCGCCTGGTATTTTTCGATGAGATCGGACGGCACAACGCCATCGACAAAGTCATCGGCTTCGCGGCGGTTAACCGCATCAGCCTGGAAGACAAGATGATCTGTTCGACCGGCCGGATCTCCAGCGAAATTGCTTTCAAATTCATCAACGCCCGCGCGCCTGTGCTGGTCACCCGCGCCTCGCCGACCACTCTGAGCGTCAGGCTTCTGCGGCAGTATAATATCCTGAGCGTTATCCGGGCAATCAACGGCCGTTTTTTTGTCGTGAACGGGAAAGAGCAGATCGGGTTATAGACCTCTGGCGGGTCTTTATTTTCTTTCGCTCAGTTCCAGCAGGATGCCGCCGGTGGATTGGGGATGCACAAAAGCGATTCTTGCGCCGCCCGCGCCGTAGCGCGGCTTTTCATCAATCAGGCGGATGCCCCGGGCTTTGAGTTCGATCAGCGCCGCTTCGATGTTGTCCACGCGCAGGGCTATGTGCTGCATGCCTTCACCGTTTTTTTCAATGTATTTAGCAATCGGGCCGTCCGGTGATGTGGATTCCAGAAGTTCGATTTCCGAATCCCCCACCGGGAAGAAAGACACCTTCACTTTTTGCTCAGTCACTTCCTCCACGCCCGTTGATTGAATGCCCAGCGCTTCATAGAATTTGGAGCTTTCCAACAGATTCTTTACCGCAATGCCGATG
>DFZJ01000129.1:18720-20679 GCA_002382045.1 Syntrophaceae bacterium UBA4059 | reverse complement strand
ACGCAAGCACCCGGGCGGCGGCGGTAGTCGGGGTGACGATTCCTTTTTCAACGTTTTCCATTGATTCGGCAAGCACCTCCGCTGCCGGGCTTTCGTAAAACCACTCCTGCACGCCTTCGCGCACCATAAACTTCAACCATTCTCTGGCCTGTTCTTTCCTCTTGTTCTGTAGTTCGCCGCTTGCCGTCAGTTTGTTGCGATGATCGAGCACCATATTTAAAATATTTTCCAGCCCGCCCATGGTGATGGCACTGCAGGTGAGGACCGGCGGGGTCCAGTGATGACAGGGCTGAGAGAGCAGATGAAACGCTGTCTCATACTGCCGCCTGGCCAGTTCGGCCCGCTCAATGTTGTCGCCGTCGGCTTTATTGACGGCAACGGCATCGGCCAGTTCCAGAACGCCTTTTTTGATGCCCTGCAATTCGTCGCCGCCCCCCGCGATCATCAGCACCAGAAAAAAATCCACCATGGAGGCCACGGCAACTTCCGACTGACCGACGCCGACGGTTTCGACCAGAACGGCGTCAAATCCCGCAGCCTCACAGACCAGCATGGATTCACGCGTTTTGCGCGCGACGCCGCCGAGTGTTTTGCCGGACGGGGAGGGCCGGATAAACGCCCGCTCGTTGACGGCCAGTTTTTCCATGCGCGTTTTGTCCGCCAGGATGCTGCCGCCCGTTTTCGGCGAACTGGGATCAACCGCCAGTACGGCGACAAGGTAGCCTTTCTGCGTCAGCAGGGTTCCGAAGCTTTCGATAAACGTACTTTTACCCGCGCCCGGCAGACCTGTAATGCCCAGTCTAAGCGCCCGGCCCGTATGGGGCATCAGCCTGTCCAGGATTTGCCGTGAAAATTCCTGATCGGCGGGCAGGGCGCTTTCAATAAGCGTGATCGTTTTAGCCAGCATCCGCCGGTTTCGGTCCAGGACGCCCTGAACGTAAGTCTTCACATTTCGTTTTTCCATCAGCGGTTCCATCATCAATCCTTTTATACCGGCAGGCGGTGCGATAGGCAACCAATTTTTTAAAATTGAATTGTCAAACCCGATGGTTTCAGTTATAGCACCGGCAAGAGGGATCATTTCGCGGCCTTTCATTTTGCCTGTATTTGAAGGAACGGACCATGCCATGATGAAAGCGGAGAGCGGTGTAAAGCAGAACAGATGGGGCGGGGAAACGACCGCTTTTCTTGCCCTGTTTCTGGACAATGCCGGGGTGCTGATATTTTTAAGCGCCATTCTGGTTTTCACATTCAACTATCCGGTGGATATTATCCTGACGCGCATGATTCCGGGCACGGCCATCGGCGTTTTTCTGGGCGATCTGGTTTATACCTGGCTGGCCATCCGGCGTACAAAAAAATGGGCGCGACCTGGCGATACACACTGGCCACTGGCCTGCTGATCGGCGTCGGTTCGGCCATAGGGCTGATGTCGCTGTTTGTCAGCCTCATTCCGCGCGCGGTTATCGCCCCTATTTTTATCTTTATCGGGTTTGAGATCATCCATCAGGCATACAAAGAGTCGCCGCCATCCCATTCTCCGGCGGTCAGCCTGAGCTTTCTGCCCGTCATTGCCAGTCTTGTGCTGATTATTCTCGCACAGTTCCTGGGCGCCCTGAACCTGACGCCCGACAAACTGCCGCTTAGGCTGCAACACCTGCATCAAACGCTGACCATGCTGGCGAACGGATTTATTCTGACCGGCCTTCTCTGGGGCAGCATGCTCGCCTTCCTGATCGATCATCGGGCGAAACTTGCAGCTTTATGCGCTGCCCTCTGCGCCTGGCTGACGCTCTTCGGCGTCATTCATTCGATCCTGCCCACAGGTGAGCTTTATCTGCCCTGGCAGGCGGCGGTAAACGCGCACTACATGCTCGCCCTGGCCTATCTGGCCCTTGCGGGTATTCTGCTGCTATTGACCGAATGACGTGATCAAGAAATTCATCTTAATCTCAGGAG
>DFZJ01000129.1:0-18575 GCA_002382045.1 Syntrophaceae bacterium UBA4059 | reverse complement strand
TGAAAAAAACTTTGGTTTGCATGACGGGTCTAATTTGCCTTCTGGCTGCATTTGCTTTTGCCGCCGATATGCCTGCAACAAGCTCAAACCAGAGCGCCGTATTGAAAACGACGAATGTTAAAACGGCTAAAATGAATGCCCGGGGAAAAGTTGTGGAAATTACCGATACGGCCATTAAGATCGAGCGAAGCATTAAAGGCAATGTGGAGATCATGGAGTTTGCGCTGGAAAACCCCGTTAAGGATATCGTGGTGAACGATTCCGTAAAAATCGTATACAGCGATAAAGACGGGAAGTTGACGGCAGCCAGAGTCGCCAAGCCGGGGGCAAAAAGTTCCGGCAAAAATGGAACAAAGCAATCAAAAGAGAAACCAGCATCGGTTACAAAGTAATTTGTATGATGCCTTTCTATAGGTGGAGTCCCTAAATAAAAGAGGGGTTATTTAAAAACTATTAACAAGGAGGATTTTAAGATGAAGCGTATTGTATTGTTAGTTATGGCATTGGTTTTCGCATTTTCTATGTCAGTTATGGCAGCCGATAAGGCAGCTGATAAAGCGGCCGCAAAGGCTGTAAAGACTGATGCCGCTGTAAAGGCTACTGATGTAAAGGATGAAGCCGCTGTAAAGGCTGCTGATGTAAAGGATGAAGCCGCTGTAAAGGCCGATGCAAAGAAAGCCAAAGCAGAAAAGAAAGCCAAAGCAAAGAAAGCCAAAGCAGCAAAGAAAGCCAAAGCAAAGGTAGCTGATGATAAGAAAGCTGAAGAAGCAGCTCCGGCCGCTCCGGCCGCAAAATAAGTTTTTATCAGCTTATTATCATGCACGAAAAGGGATGGGTGAAAACCCATCCCTTTTTTTATGCGACTGATCATGGATAGCCAACGCTCTTGCCATCGTGTTACCCTTTTAATGCAATCTGGTATACGCCAAAGTCATCGTGGTTAATTTTATTTCTTTCTGTTATAAGTCATCCACTATGTTGAAAAATTGGCTGGCAAAAATTATCGATTACAACAGTAATTTAACCGTGCGGTTCCGGCTGGTTGCACTGACGGTGGCGGGTCTGGCCGTGACGATGGCTGTCTGGGGGATCATCCATCTGACCGCTCTGGACGGGATACTGGTCGAACAGCAGGTGAAAAGACTGGAAGGCGTTGCCGAAACCGTCAGTACATTTTATCAGCACTTTCCCACCAAACAGGGCATTGCCACGCTCGATTCCGCCCTGAAAGATCATATCCAGGCGGATGTGCGCCTGGCCAGAATTGATATTTTTGACATACGACGCAATAATGTTAATTATGTCGCCGGCGCCAGCCGCGTGCAGTATGAGTGGCCGGATCATATTGTGGCGGAGGTCAGCGCTAAGGGCAAATCCCGCTATATTAAGCTGGAAACGGATGCAGGACCTTCTCTGGGGCTACTCTATCCCGTTTCCGGAGAAACCAGGGATTCCCCCCGGATCATTGTCGGCATTATAGCGTTTTCACGGTCGAATGAGGAAATTATGAACCGTGCAAGGCAATTGCTGTTTTTCAGCAGCGCCGGGCTGCTGTTGGCCATCCTCCTGCTCTTGGCAGTGAGTTACGGCTGGATGATCGGACGGCCGCTCAATATGATTATCGAAACGATTGATGAATTTCAGAAAGGACGATATGTGGAACGCATTCCCATCGACCGGAAGGATGAATGGGGGCAACTGGCCGATCATTTCAATCAGATGGCGGACGAAATTCAAAATGTCATGGCCAGAAATCTTGATCTGACCAGCCATCTGGCGGATCGTGTCCGCGAAGAAACGCTCAATGTCGTTCAACTCCAAAAACAGGTTGACGATCTGAAGCAACTGACCGCTCTGGGGCAACTCACGGCTAATCTGGCGCATGATTTAGGAACGCCGCTGCATTCTATTGCGGGACTGGCCAGGTTGATGCTGGAGCGGGAAGGCTGGCCGCCGGATGTCGCGCACAAGTTGAATTTGATTGTCGAACAGACCCAGCGGCTGGATAACGTCATTCAAAACGTCCGGAAAGCCACGCGCCTTCCGGAACTTCATTTTGAGCTGATGACCGTGCATAAAATATTGAGCGACACGCTGCCGCTGGTCGAGCCGCTGATCCAAAAGAGCCATGTGACCATCGATGTGCATATTGACCGGTCGACCGCATCTTTATATGTTGATCGCTTCCGGATTCAGACAGCGCTCATGAATATCATTCAAAATTCCATCGACGCCATGCCCGACGGCGGCAAAATCATCATCTCCGCCGAAGATGACCGGGCGGCAAAGATCATCAAAATATTGATTACTGACAGCGGACAAGGCATTGAGGCGGATCTCCTGAAAAAAGTCTGTGAACCCTTCTTCAGCTCCCATAATGATGAAGGCATGCGCGGCCTCGGGCTGGCCATTGTTCGTGATATCGTCAAGGCGCATGGCGGCCAGATGGACATGCAAAGCACGCCCGGCAGCGGAACTTCGGTCATCCTTTACTTGCGCATGGCTGATCAGGTGATCGATTAAAAACAAGAATGGTTATTTTGCATCCTGCAGGCCGTAGCGGCGGATTTTCATGCGCAATGTTTTGCGGTCAATGCCCAGAATCTCGGCGGCTTTGGATTGATTCCAGGAGGTTTCTTTAAGGGTCTGGAGAATTTGCTCCCTTTGCACTTCTTCCAGCGGCGATCTGTCCTGCATGGCGGCGCTCTTTTTTATTTCCACCTTTTGCCGGAAACGGTCGGGCAGATTTTCCGGCAGGATGACCACAAAAGGAGAAAGCAGCAGGGTCTGCTGCAAAACATTTTCCAGTTCGCGCACATTGCCCGGCCAGTCATAGGCCATGAGTAATTCCATGGCTTCCATCGAAACACGCACACCGGGATAACCTAGTTTCTTCAGCATGGCCTCGATCAGCAGGGGGATATCGTCCCGGCGTTCCCTTAAAGGCGGAATATGCAATCGCACGATAAAGCGGTAAAGGAGATCCAGACGGAACCCCCCTGAACTGACGGCCTCATCAATATTTTTGTTGGCGGCCGCGACCACCCGAACGACAACATGGCGCACGTTGTGTCCACCGATTCTGCGTACTTCACCGTCCTGCATGAATCGCAGAAGTTTGCTTTGCAGTGCCGTGGACATTTCCGTGATTTCGTCCAGAAAAATGGTGCCGCCCTGCGCGGATTCAATCAAACCCATATGCTGATGATCCGCGCCGGTAAAAGAGCCTTTTTCGTAGCCGAAAAGTTCCGATTCAAGTAAATTGTCGGGAATGGCGCCGCAATGCACCACGACAAAAGGTTGCTGGCGGCGTGTCGACATATGATGCAGCGACCGCGCGGTCAATTCTTTGCCGGTCCCGCTTTCGCCTTCGATGAGTACGCTGGCCGGGGAATCGGCGACACGGGCAATTTGTTTGTAAAACTCCACCATGGTGGCCGAAGAGCCGATCAGCTTGGCCTCTTCGATGGCGGCCAGCGGTCCGTTTGATCGTCGCTCACGCAGCTCCCGCACCTCCAGAACCTTTTTGACCAGGGTGCGGCAATCTTCGGGCGAAAACGGTTTGCTGATATAATCCCATGCTCCCAGACTGATGGCCTCCATCGTCGTTTCCAGAGAGCCGTAAGCCGTCATCAAAATAACGGGCAGGTTCGGCCATTTTTTCTGAACTTCACTTAAGAATTGCAGACCGTCCATGCCGGGCATGCGAATATCAGACATGAGTAAATCATATTTGGACAGATCTTGTTTGAGCGCTTCCAGGGCGGAGGTATATGCGGTAACGTCATAGCCGTCGCGCAGCAGAACTTCCTGAAGAAATTCACAAGCGACGGCGTCATCATCAATCACTAATATACGGGCTTTCATAAAAGGTCTCAAAACCACCTGCTGACGGGTGAAGAAAAAAATATTAAGGCAGAGCCGCTATGAAAAAACCCTTCAGTTTTCTGCTGCCTTGTGCATCCCTGGCCATGATGTCACAGCGGATCCTTCTTTCCCCGTTTTCTTCATACTTTTCGGCTACTTTGCCGCTTATAGTGATGGTGGCTCGTCCTTTGGTCTGCTCAAAATCATCCAGATTAACCGGTTGGGTCATGCTCAGGAAATGCACGGAAAATTTTCTTAAATTTTTGTTATCGATCCAGGATGTGATGGCTTCCCCGGCAATGCCCATAATAAACATGCCGTGGGCGATGACCGTATCCATGCCGATTGCTCTGATAAAGCTTTCATCGTGGTGCAGAGGATTAAAGTCGCCGGATGCTCCGGCATAACGCACGAGTTGCGTTCTGGTTATGGGCGCGGACGTATAGACCGGGATGGCATCTCCAACGTTCATCGCGTCAAAATTTATTGTCATGTCGTCATTCCTATCGTTCCATAAAAGTCGTGCGCGCCCTGACAACCAGTTCCCCTCTTTGATTGATCATCTCCGTTTCCAGAACCGTTACCTGGATATGCATGCCTCTTCGTCCCGGTTTGCCTCGATCATACATGTCCACAACCTTCATTTTACGGGTAATGACGTCGCCCGCGCAGATCGGCGCAAAGTATTCGTATTCTTCCCCGCTGTGCAGGAGCCGGTTCAAATCGGCGCCCAGCGCCTTGACCGTTCCCAGCAAGCCGCCGCCTGTCCAGAAGATAAAGCTCGAGGGGAAAGTAGGCGGGATGGGAATGTTTTCGAAGCCGGCTTTTCGGGCCGTGTCTTCATCCCGATAAATATCTTTGATGTGATCGGTATCATCTTTCTGCGAAATAGCCGCGACAAATTCAGCGATTTTATTTTTTTCAACTTTTATGGAATAAAGCGGGAATTCCATGCCGAGTTTCGACTTATCCGCCATAGCAGCCTCCTGAAGTATAGCAACGCGTGGCTTGTCCATATCACATCCGGAGCGGAATTTCACGTTTTAATGATGCGGTGGGGATATAACGGGACAGACAAAGACACTGAAAGTTTCTTGACAAGCATAGCGCTCAGCCTGTATTTTTTCGGTTATGGGAATCTGCCAGAGCTGTAAGAAAGAAATTCCAGACGAGCTCTTTGTCGGCCGACAAGAGCAATGTCCTTTCTGCAGGACAGATCTTCACATCTGCTTCAACTGCGTCTTTTATGAACGCGGCGTCTATAATGACTGTCGTGAGGGGCAGGCCGAGCGTGTTCTGGATAAGAGCCGCTCCAATTTCTGCGATTATTTCCGCTTCCGCGAGGCCAAGGAAAATTCAAAGCCAGTTGCTTCTGATCCCAAAAACAGGCTGGAAGCCTTATTCAAAATTTAAAAGTTATGACTGCGGAAGTGAAAACTGAATTTCCACACGACGATTTTTCAGCCGGTCGGGATCGCTTAAGTTAGGAACGACAGGACGGTATTCGCCGAAGCCTTTGGTGGCCACCTGCCGGGGATTGGCGCCCAGTTCTAAAAGTGTTCTGGCAACTTGGGTGGCGCGGTCCGCGGAAAGTTCCCAATTGGAGGGATAGCGCTGGGAGCGGATGGGCCGGTCGTCGGTGTGACCCTGAACTTCGACGGATAATTCCGGATGATTGATAATAAAAGCGGCCACCTTTGTGAGCGTCGGTTCGGCGGCTGTTTTCATTTGTGCTTTTCCCGAATCGAAAAGGATTTGCTCCGGGAAAGTGATGATCAGAAATTGAGAGCGGCGTTCCACCGTGACACCCTGCCGGTCTTCCCGATTGCCCAGCACCCGCTGCAGATCATCTTCCAGAGCTGCAACAGCTTGTTGATCCCGGGCATCAGGTGTCAGGCTGACAACCGGATTTGGGGTTGTTGTCGCCCGCTGGCGGGGAATGGAGGGGGTGGTCGTTTGTTGTTCAGAGCGCCCGGCCGCTGCCTGAGGTTGCGCGGATTTGCCGGCCTGAACAATCGGCGCGGCCAGGAGAAAAACAAAAAATATCATCAGCAGCATCAGCAGATCACTCAAGGTCAAAAGCCAGATTTCATTACTGTTGGCGGGTTCCGCACTATGCTTCAATGAACGAAGCGAGTTGCTGGACTTTTGAAAAGACAATGGATTCTTTTGATTTTCAGACAATCTGGTCATGGCTTTATCCGTTTCCCTGACCCGCTTGCAGCGGCGTTTCCACAAGACGGATATTGGGCCGGAAAGGCTCCGATGGAATCCCGGCCAGTGTTTCCAGCTTGTATTGAAGAGCGCGGGGATGCTCCCCGTCATAGAGGTCCAGAATGCCTTCTTTAATCATATCCATTCTTAATAAATCCTGATCCATAAATTCGCGAAGTTTGTTGGACAGGGGAACAAAACAGATATTGGCCAGAACAACACCGTAGAAAGTGCTCAAAAGCGCAATGGCCATATACCCGATGAGATTCTGCGGAGAACTGAGATGCCCGAAAGTGCGAATCAGGTTAACGACCGTTCCGGCAAGGCCCATCGCCGGCGCCAGTTTGGCCATGCTGCACAAAATTTTATAAGCGGTTTCGTATTGATTGACATTCAACAAAGCCTCTTTATGTAAAATCTGCTCCACATTTTCGCGGCTGAAATTATAGGCCATCAGGCTGACGCCCGTTTTGATGAGACCCAAAGGCAATTTTTCCCCTTCGCGTTCCAAAGCGAGGACGCCGCCCTTTTTATTGATCCGGGATAATCGGACCAGTGTCTGAATCGTCCAGTGAAGTTGCTGGTTGCCTTCGAAAGATTGTTTCAGAAACCGGGCGGTCATTACCAGCTTCTGCAGGGGATAGGCCAGCAGCGTGGCAAAAAGCGTTCCGCCAAAAACGATGATGACCGCGTTGATGTTGGAGGCAATCCCCAATGCCTGCACCTCCAGATGAAAGGACAGCGCAAATATGCTTATTAATATAATGAAGGAAACAATGGCCTGGACAATCATGCAAAACCTCCTGAATAATCATTCTTAAATTCAACCGATATTACAGCAGTAATTGTGCCAGATGCAGCCGATTATAATTATTTCAATAAGTTGTTGTTATTAATAGATATTAACATATTTTATGTAAAATCTTGTTGATGGTCTCATGAAAGCCAATATTTTCTATTTCGTCATGGCCGCGTAGGCTGGAANNTTCCAGCCTACGCGGCCATGACGAAGTGGGGAAGCTTCTTGCTGTTTTATCATTATTATGGATGGCCATTTTTTCCTGTTTCAGGCAGGCATTATTTTCCGGGTAGGTCATTCATAAAAAATAATGGCTACGTGAGTTTTGAACAGTTGATGAGCGGAAAAATCATATTGTGGAAAGGAAGCCGTCTATTCCGAAGCGAAAATCGCGGGTTGACTTTTTACAGGTTCATCACATTTTATTTGAGGCAATTCGTCATTCCTTTAATGATTGACTTCTATTTGGTTTTCCTTTAGCTTCGCCGATAAAGCAGATGAATATGGATAGCAAGATGATTCTTTTTCTTTTAACCTTTTTATGCCTTTATGGCGGAATTAATTTTTATTTCTTTTTCCGGGCCGGAAGCATCTTTCAATTTTCGGGGTTTTTACGGGGCCTGCTCCTGATTCTCATTATCCTGCTGATTCTCGCGCCTGTCATGGTCCGGATACTGGAATCCCTCCATCAAGAGCAGTTGGCCTACCTGGCCGCCATGACCGGCTATGTCTGGATGGCGTTTGTTTTTCTGTTTTTCTTTCTAAGTGTTTCGCTGGAGTTGATTCGGATCATTCACAAACTGATCGTTCCCGGAACCGGCGCCCTTACACTCAAGGCTGTCACATTCGGTTTTTCCGCATTTCTGGCGGCAGGCCTGGTTGTCTATGGTTACATCGACGCCCAGCGAATCCGCGTCAAGAACCTGCAAATCACCACGGATCAGGTTCTTCCCGGAAACGGAAAACTTCGCATTGTCCAGATCTCCGACGTGCATGTGGGCATCATCATCCGCAACAGCCGTTTAAACCCGCTTCTGGATCGCATCCGGGAAAGCCGGCCTGATATTCTGGTTTCCACCGGTGATCTGCTCGATGGGGAACTCGACAATATCATGGGAGAGGCGATACGTTTCGCCGCGATAAAAGCGCCCTACGGCAAATTTGCCATTTTGGGCAATCATGAATATTACGCGGGACTCGAACAATCCATCGCCTTCATCGAAGCGGCCGGCTTCCGTCTGTTGCGTGATGACGTCGCATCGGTGGCCGGCATCACAATTTTCGGCCAGGACGACATCACCGGCCGCGGGTGGAGCGATTCGAATAAAAGAGAATTTTTTAAAAAGGCTATGGCAGAAAAGCGCGACGGCTTTGTTCTGCTTCTAAAGCATCAGCCCCGCATCGATGAATGGGCTCATTTTGATTTACACCTCTCCGGTCATACGCACGGCGGCCAGCTTTTTCCATTCGGATTGATCACAAAACTACTTTTCCCCCAAAACTACGGTTTGTATGAACTGGGTCCGCACAAGCAACTTTATGTCAGCCGGGGCAGCGGAACCTGGGGTCCACCCGTGCGGGTCTTCGCACCGCCGGAAATCACCGTGATTGATCTGATCGGCAAAAATTCTTAATGCCTTCCTGTCCCAAAATCCGGACTCTTCCATAAAACACACAGAAGCCGGAAATCATTAAAGTCGGTGTCAATCATGAAAAACAGATATGTTCAGGAAGCAATACTTGCGGAAAGGATGCAAAAATAAAAAAACGCGGCCTGCCCGGTGGACAGGCCGCGTCATTAATATGAATTATCCCTGAAGAGCGTTAACTTTCTTTGTTAAGCGTGAAATTTTACGGGATGCATTTTTCTTGTGGATCAGGCCCTTTGATGCAGCTTTGTCCAGCGCCGGTACAGTTGCTTTCAACGTATTGATCGCGTTTTCTTTGCTTTTGCCCTCGACGGCTGCCAGAACCGTTTTAACTTTGGTTTTGATCGCGGACTTGGCGGCAATGTTGCGCTCCCGGCGGACTTTGCTTTGACGATCGCGTTTTTCTGCTGATTGATGTGTTGCCAAAAGTATCTCCTCCTGAACTTCTTTTTTATTAAGGTGTGGCTGTTTAACGCAATTATTTCAAGCTGTCAAGCGCAATTTATCGCGCAGTCAGATTGCATCTCCATCAAATCATCGCGCAAGTGATTATCCTGACATATTAGAATGTTATATGGAAAGAGAGACAGGTCTTGCTGACCTGCCTCTCTCATTAGAAGTGGGTTAATCTTCGAAATACTCATTTTTCATCGTTACGGTAAGACCGTCGCCGTTCAGCAGGCGGTCCGCCAAACCTTCAATCTTCGGTAGTTCATAACCGAAGAAGTAGCGGCACGTGACGAGTTTACCGTTATAGAAATTCGTATCCGCTTCGCCGGGATTTTTCTGCAGCGCAATTTTAGCTGCCGATGCCTGACGGAGCCACTGCCAGGCAATCGCGATAATACCGAAAAATTCCAGATACAGCGTGGCGTCGGCCAGGAACATTTCCGGCCCCTGTTTGGCTGCCACTTCAAACTGATGCGCCGTTACTTTTTCCAGTTGCGCGACTGCCGCGGTCAGTTTTTCGGCAAACGGCTTCAATTCCGCGTCTTCTTCAGCTTCTTTAATGGCCTTGCGTACTTCCGCCAGATACAACTGAGCAGCCTTGCCTTTCTTCATCATCATTTTGCGGCCCAGTAGATCCATCCCCTGAATGCCGGTAGTGCCTTCGTGAATCGTGTGAATGCGCACATCGCGGTAAAGCTGCTCAAGGGGGAACTCTTCGCAGAATCCGTAACCGCCAAGAATCTGCAAGCCTGTGGAACAGGACAGAATGCCCATTTCCGCAGGATAGGTTTTGGCAACCGGCGTCAAAAGTTCCAGCAGCAGATTGTAGTTTTCATGCTCCTCGCCTTCCGTAACACCTTCCAGATCCTCATACAGACCGCACTGAACCAGGAGTGCCAGAGATCCTTCCACAATTGCTCTCTGGAAGAGCAGCATGCGCTTGATGTCCGCATGTTCGATGATCGGCACCTGCGGAGCCAGCGGATCCTTGGAGGTCAGTTTTCGTCCCTGCGGTCTTTCCCGGGCATATTCCAGCGAAGCATAGTAAGCGGCGGAGGCAATACAGGCGGCGCCCAAACCCACGTCGATCCGGGCGCCATTCATCATCTGGAACATGTAACCCAGGCCTTTATTGGCCTCGCCCACGAGATAGCCGCGGCAATCGTCATTTTCGCCAAAGGCCAGTTGGGTAATGGGCGCGCCGCGATAACCCAGTTTATGATAAATACCCGCACAGTTGACATCGTTAAATTCAAGCGACCCGTCGGCCAAAATGCGCTTCTTCGGAATAATGAAAAGTGAGATGCCTTTGATGCCGGGAGGTGCGTCTTTGATTCGAACCAGCGCCAGGTGAACAATATTGTCCGCACCGTCATGATCGCCCGCGGAGATGAACAGCTTCTGGCCTTTAATTTTATAGTAGCCCTGATCCGTCGGCGTCGCCGTGGTGGTCAGATCGGTCAGCGACGAACCCGCCTGCGGTTCGGTCAGCGCCATCGTACCTTGCCATTCGCCGGCAATCATTTTGGGCAGATAGGTGTCTTTCATTTCCTGCGTGCCGTAAGAAACAATCAGGCCCGCCGCGCCGTGCGTCAGGCCGTGATAGACTGCGGCGGAGTAATTGGCTGCGCCGAAAATGGCCGTCGGCACCATGACACCGACGGTGAACGGCAGTTGCTGTCCGCCCAGGTCATAGGGAAAAGTTGCCGCAATCCAGCCGCCCGCTCCGCACTCGCGCATAATGTCGCGGACTTTAGGATGGACTTTGACCTCGCCATTGGTATATTCAGGCCCCTGGCGGTCCATTTCCTCGAACAGGGGCCAGAAGAGATCTTTGCCCATTCTCATTGCCGTGTTCATGATCATGTCGAAAACTTCCCGGCTGTGATCGGCGTAACGGGGATATTTCAAAAGGGCTTCCGTGTCGTTGAGCTCATATAACAAAAACTTCAAATTTCGATCGCTGATAAATTTTTCGGCCATATTATTTTCCTCTTTCTATCTGTGCTTTTTCAAGCACTTGGTAAAAGACTAGACCATCAGGTTTTCGATAACCGTTCCTACACCTAAGCCCCCGCCGCAGCAGGAGCTGAAGCAGCCGTACTTGCCGCCTTTTTTCTGCAGCTCGCGCATGGTAAAAATGCAGATACGGGCGCCGGATGCGCCATTGGGATGACCGTAGGAGATAGCCCCGCCATTGGGATTCCATTTATTGAAATCCACTTTTTCACCGGTCTGTTTTTCGAGTTCCGCGGCCACCGCCAGGTTCTGAACGGCGAAAGCTTCGTTGCATTCGATCACGTCGAGCTGGCTCATCTTGATGCCTGCGCGTTTGAGCGCCATCGGCACGGCGTAAGCGGGGGCAATGCCCATGATCTTGGGATCAACACCGTAATCACCACCGGAGAGCCACTTGGCCCAGGGCTTGTAACCCAGTTCCAGTGCTTTTTCTTTGGTCATCATCAAAACGAAGGCAGCGCCGTCGTTTCGGCCGGAGGAATTACCGGCGGTGACGGTTCCGTCTTTCATGAAAGCGGGCGGCAGTTTCGCCAGGCCTTCCATCGTCGTTTCGGCGCGTGGGAATTCGTCCATGGTAAACTCAATCGGGGGTTTCTTTTTTCCCTGCGAAACCGATATCGGCATAATGTCCTGAGCGCAGAAACCGGATTTTATGGCCCCCTGCGTGCGCATCTGGCTGCGGAAAGAGAATTCATCCTGCGCTTCGCGCGAAATGTTGTACATCTTCTGCAGGGCTTCCGCGGTAAGTCCCATGTTCATGGTTGCCGCATCCCGGGTCGGTGATAAAGCAAAGGCAATCGGCATCGGCGGAATCATCTTGTAAGGTTCCGTGTTCATCGGAAAGCGGCAGGGAGCGTTGCTGTAGGATTCATAACCGCCGGCGATGATGATGTCGGCCTGACCGGCCAGGATTTTCCAGGCGGCGTGATTGATGGAGTCAATGGCGGAACCGCACTGCATTTCCACGTAAGAAGCCGATGTGCTCATCGGAAGCCCGGAAGCCAGAACCGGATAGCGGGCGCCGTTGATCGCCGTATTCGGTCCGATGGCTGATCCCATGAAACAGCTGTCCACCACGCCGCCCTTTTCAATAACTTTTGATTTCTCGACAAGACCTTTCAGGGCCATGCCCGCAATTTCTTCGCCCAGAATTGTCCGCAGGGTTTTGCCCAGCGTTCCAAAGGCCGTCCTGATCCCTTCTACAAATACGACTTCTCTGCTCATAAATTCCTCCTGTATATTTTTAGTTTTTTATGACGAAATCATTGCCCCGACAATGTTTGAGCTTTACCTCATCAAGCGATGCCGTTCAAAAATGACATTTTGGCGTTATCATACCTGAAAGATCACGTCAAGAACCATATAACGCTCGTTGTAAATAAATCATAAAACGACAATATATACAAATATTAACGGACGTTTTTTGATGTTATGTATTTGTAGCGCAAAAAAAGAAGGGCGGAAAAACGCCGCCCTTCTTTCAAAATCCGCTTTTCATATCCTTTACTTCAAAAACATCTTCAGCTTTTAACACCCGTCAGGTTCAGGGACAATGGGGACACCCTTAAGTATTTAAGTTGACGGTTCAGTCTGCTTTTGCTATGAGATAAGCCATGCCGAGATCAGGACGCATAGACACGCCTGGTGCCCTTCATCATATTATGATTCGCGGGATGGAGCGCAAACAGATATTCCGGGATAACAACGACCGGGAAGATTTTCTGACGCGAATGGAAAAACTTCTGCCGGCGACCCAAACATCCTGCTTTGCCTGGGCGCTGATTCCCAATCATGCCCATTTTCTTTTTCGAACCGGTAATGTTCCTATTTCCACCCTGATGAGCAGGCTTCTGACTGGTTACGCCGTCTATTTTAATGTCCGCCATAAGCGCACCGGCCGGCTTTTTCAAAATCGTTATAAATCCATCCTCTGCCAGGAAGACACTTATTTGACAGAACTGGTCAGATACATTCATTTGAATCCGCTCCGTGCGGAACTGGTTAAGAGCATGGAGGAATTGAATCGCTATGCCTATTGTGGCCATAGTGTTCTTATGGGTCATAAAAAGCACGACTGGCAGGATACTGATTCTGTGCTAAGCTATTTTGGAAAGCATCGTGCCGGCGCAATCAGACACTACAATGAGTTTGTCGAAGCTGGTATCGAGCAGGGGCGACGCACCGACCTGACCGGAGGAGGGCTTATCCGCAGCCTTGGGGGATGGTCGGCGGTCAACAAAATAGGTTTAAAAGATGCACATATCAAGAGCGATGAGCGGATTCTGGGCGACGGTGATTTTGTAGATGCGTTGCTTTCTGCAACGAACGAAAAATTCGATCGTTTTCATAAAATAAGACACCTGGGGTACGATTTCGATAAAACGGCCAGACGGGCAGCAGAGGTCTGCCATGTTGTACTGGAAGATATCTTTTCCAGAAGCAGGCAGAAAACAAAAGTAGAGGCACGGAGTGTTTTATGTTATTGGGCCTCCCGCGAGGCGGGGATTTCTTATGCGGAGTTAGCAAGAAGGCTGGATATCAGTATCCCGGCGATCAGCTATGCGGTTGATCGCGGAGAAAAGATTGCTAAAGACCGGGGATATCAACTTCTAGATACTTAAATACTTAAGGGTGTCCCCAAAAGGCAAAAGGCTTTGTATGATTTCAAAACGAGCGTCAGAGTTCACATCCTTCATCGTCATGGATGTCATGGCCAAAGCGGAGGAATTGGAACGCAAAGGCGAGCACATCATTCATATGGAAGTGGGCGAACCGGATTTTTCCACGCCCCAAGTGATTACCGATGCCGCCATCGAAGCCCTGCAAAACAACAAAACCCGCTACACGCATGCCCTGGGACTCCTTGAATTGCGTCAGGCCATCTGCCATGACTATCTAAAAGAATACGGCGTAACGATTACGCCTGATCAGATTTTGATCTCCACCGGCACGTCGCCCGTCCTGCTTTTTGCGATGCTGGCCATTTTAGATCATGGCGATGAAGTCATTATCTCCAATCCCCGCTACCCCTGTTATCAGAATTTCATCCGCGCGGCAGGCGGCAAAATCAAAGAGATTCAAACTTACCCGGAGGAAGGATTTCAATACCGCCACAAGGACATTAAAAAGAAACTTTCACGGCGGACCAAGGGTATCATCATCAATTCCCCCTGTAATCCGACCGGCATTGTGATGACCGAAGAACAGCTGCGGGATATCGCGGAGTTTGATTCGCAGTACATCATTTCCGACGAAATCTATCACGGGCTCGTTTATCAGGACCGGGCGCACTCCATCCTGGAATTTACGGATAAGGCGTTTGTCATCAACGGTTTTTCCAAGCTCTACGCGATGACCGGCTGGCGTCTGGGCTACCTGATCTTTCCCAAAAAATTCAGCGCCGTCATGCAGCGCATCCATCAGAATTTCATGATTTCGGCCAACGGTTTTATTCAGTGGGCGGGCATTGCCGCCTTGACGGGGGCTAAGGACGATGTCACCAAAATGATCCATACCTACGACGAGCGCCGCCGTTATATGCTGAAGCGCCTGACCGATATGGGCTTTACCATCCATGTGGAGCCGACCGGGGCGTTTTATGTCTTTGCCGACGGGCGCAAATTTTTCACCGATTCCTACCAGGAGGCTTTCCGGATCACCGAAGAAGCGAAAGTCGGCGTGAGCCCCGGCATTGATTTCGGCAGCGGCGGCGAAGGATTTTTGCGTTTCTCCTACGCCACGTCCCTGGAAAATATCCAAGAAGGCCTGGATCGTCTGGAGAAGTACTTGAAAAAGAAGGTATGAATTGGGCGAAATTGCACTGGGAGCAACTATCCGGAAATTCAGGATAGTTCAAAAAGATGTCCCATAACCTCCTGCCCATTTTTCGATTTTACCTTGCAATGTTGAGTTGAAATTGTAAGATGGCGGGCAATAAAAGAAAATGTCTGGGATGGTCTGAAAAAAGGCGTCATTACCGGGTTTTAAAAGGTACGCGGCAAACAGGAAAGCCCCTATTTTAGAACCCTTTGCTGTTCCGCCGTGATTTTGATTGAGGAAAAATAAATGCTCAATAATTTTATATTTGTAAAAGCTAAAGAATGGATTGCCTCAGACTCTTGCACTGTTCAACCACTTTTCGAGCATATAAATCGTAATGGCAATTTACGCGAAGCACAAATTCAAGCATTACTTGTGTATTTATTTCTAAAAATTGAAGGCGGGAATAAATCCCTGTCAACTCTGTTTAGTGAAAATTTCTTTGGACAAGATGAAGATTTATCACATTTGAATATTAATCAGAATGTGCGGAATATTTTAGAAAGCAACCATTCCGCAAAAGCATTATTTGATCTTTCCCGCACTCCGATAAAAAACAATGGAAATGGAAGGAAAACAGGCACGACACTTTTCCCTGAATTAGAACAATACATAATTAAAAACCCTGATAAAATTGATTATGAAACTGTAAGCAAGAGCCTTTTTTATGGCGTAGAATATCCTGATTATCTTTTTAGTTTACCTATGGGAGCCGGTAAAACCTTTCTCATGGCGGCGTTCATTTATCTTGATCTTTACTTTGCCACAAATGAGCCAGATAATCCCAGGTTTGCTCATAACTTTCTTATTCTTGCGCCTTCGGGTTTGAAAAGTTCAATTATTCCAAGTCTTAGAACTATTGAGCGCTTTGATCCGTCATGGATTCTGCCGGAGCCTGCGGCAAGTAATATCAAACGGATGATTAAATTCGAGATATTAGACCAGCCGAAATCGGCCAAGAAAAGTAACAAAGCACGTAACCCGAATGCTCAAAAAATATCCGGTTATCAACCTTTTGATACACTGATGGGACTTGTGATGGTGGTGAATGCTGAAAAAGTTATTCTCGACAGGCTTGAACTATCCGATACTTATGAATTGATTGAAAAAAACGAAGACGAGAAAGACCGACTTGCCAATGAACTCAGAAACATCATTTGTAAAATTCCAAATTTGCAGATTCATATTGATGAAGTTCATCATGCCGCAACCGATGATATTAAATTGCGTCAGGTAGTCAACAAGTGGAGCGAAAACGGTTCAATTAATTCTGTGCTTGGATTTTCCGGCACTCCTTATCTTGGCAGTTCTGAAACGATAAAAATATCCGACGAGATGCAGCTTAAATTTACACAGATCACAAATACTGTCTTTTACTATCCTTTAACCACTGCGGTAAAAAAATTCTTAAAGAAACCACGCGTAGAGCAGACTTCCGGGCTTACCTCAATCCAAATAATTGAGAGAGGGGTAAAAGATTTTCTTAAAACCTTTGGCAATACTGTTTACAGTAACGGCAGTATTGCCAAACTGGCTGTATATTGCGGTAATATTGAAAGACTTGAAGAAGAGATATATCCATACCTTATTGGAACAATGAAAATGAAGCCTGAAGAGATATTGAAATATCATAAGGGAAATACGAAATATAAAACCACAAAAGAAGCAGAAACTGACTTTAATTCGCTCGATACACCGCTTTCCAGGAAAAAAATTATCCTGCTTGTTCAAATAGGCAAAGAAGGCTGGGACTGCCGAAGCCTCACCGGAGTTATTCTTTCGCAAAAGGGCGATTGCCCGACAAATATGGTTTTACAGACCTCCTGCCGTTGCCTGAGACAGGTTGACAAAAACTCAAACGAAACAGCGGTTATCTGGTTAAATGAAGAAAACGCTAAATCATTGGATAAGCAACTGAAAGAGGAGCAGCACACCAGTATTCAGGAACTTTCATCTTTAGAAAAAGACAGTGATCCCTTAATGATTGAACGCTTTTCCCGTATGGATTACTTGAGGCTGCCGAAAGTAGATTTTTACCAGCTCAATGTTGAGTATGAAACAATAGTTACTGACCAGGAAGCAGAACCGGAAAAGACGATTAGCCAAATCAATTCTAAAAACCATTTTGATCATGCGGTAATTGTGGAACGAGGTCTTTCAAAAGATGACCTGACTAAAAAAGACCTGCTTGATAAAATCGAAGGGGATAGAGCAGACTTTGACCGGTGGATTTTTGACATTGCCCGTGAAAGTATGGGCAGTCTAAACTCAGGCAGTTTATATCAATATGAGAAACATCTTTCAGCTATTTTTACAGCGGTTACTTATGAAAAAGAAAATTATCGCGTATTTAATAACCTGTTCAGGCATGATGAAATAAAATCACGCATTCGGCTTGCTTTTCATAAGCATCGTGAACTCAATGTAAGGTCAGAGATTATTCCTCAAAGCGCCAGTCTGCTCGTAATAGAAAAAATGATTCCTGTTGAAGATCACGATAAACTTTATCCTTCTGTAAACGATACACAAGATATTCTGCAAGCTGATAAGACCGGAAAAGATATTGTTGTTTTGCAGAAAGAGGTTGAAGACGCTCAAAGAAAGATAAAAGAATTTATCGCCGCACAGCCGAACCCCGACCTTTTTACTATTGCGGGACTTAATACGGGGACAGCTAAGGCATTCTCAAAAGCCGTTTTAAGTAAAGACAAAACATTCCATTATTTACCATACAATTTTATTCAAAGCCGTTTTGAGCTTAATTTTTTAAAGGAAGTAATCAGCCTCGCGCCATTTATGGATAACGGACTTGAAATTTACTACAATGGCGAAAAGCACATTACCGAATTTTGTATTGTCTGTTATGAAAAGAAAAACGATACTTCGACAGGCTCAGTCCATGGCCGTTGGCGGAAGGTTGGTAAGTACACGCCTGACTTTCTGGTGATCAATCGCAAAGACAGCGGTATTCATAAAATCCTAATCGTAGAGACCAAGGGCAGCGGTTTTGCCGATCAACCGGAGTTCAAAGCCCGTCGAAAATTTGTGGAATCCGAGTTTCTAAAGATAAACAATGAAAAATTCGGCTTCAATCGGTTTGATTATCTGTATCTGCCGGATAGTACCACGATGAATGACAATCTGCTTTCGTTCCAATCAAAAATAGATACATTTTTTAAGGAGAACTAATTATGCCTGTAAAATATATTCCTTACTATCCGAATACTGTTCAAGGTCAGGCTATTCTTAATAACATCACCCGCACAAGAAGAGTTTTACGCTATCGGGATAACGATAAAGTTTATGACCGCATTCAGCGAGGTATGCCTTATTATGAACTGGAAAAAATCGAAAGCGTGGGCAACAATCCTGAAAATATGCTGATCCGTGGCGAATGTATTTCTGCCTGTGCTTATCTGAAAGACAAAGGTATTAAAGTTGACCTTTTCTATCTTGACCCACCGTTTGCCAGCGGTGCGGATTACGCCAAGAAAGTTTATTTACGAAAAAATCCGAAAGTCGCTGAAGCCATTGCCAAAGCCGAAGAAGAGCTTGAGTTGGAAGAACTCCGCGCTTTTGAAGAAAAGATGTACGGCGACATCTGGAATAAGGAAGATTATCTGAATTGGATGTATGAAAACTTGATAGCGATTAAAAGTGTAATGAGTGAAACGGCAAGTATTTATGTCCATCTTGATTGGCATATTGGGCATTACGTGAAGATATTGATGGATGAGGTGTTTGGGGAAGATAATTTT
>DFZJ01000060.1:19959-24176 GCA_002382045.1 Syntrophaceae bacterium UBA4059 | reverse complement strand
AATCGGGATGCTGGGCTTTAAGCATTTTGGCCAGCGAGTCGGGATGCTGCCAATCCATGACGAATCCGGAAGGGACTTCCTTGTAATAGGCATACATATCCTGAGGCTTCAAACCTTTGCCCCAGGGGAAAACGACGCGCTTGGTTTCCGGTTCAAAGTAATATTCCGCATGGCATTGTCCGCAAACATAGCTGCGCATGTCCTCGCGCGGCGCCTGGGCCACGTTGATGCCGCGTTTCTCCATGGCTTCAATAAAAGCAGGGTTGATGACCCGCAACTTCATGGTTTGCGCATCATGGCAATTGGCGCAGACAATGGGATGCTTGATCTTAGGCAGCAATTCAGTAAGCGGCGTCTTGGCGTAATTCCAGCCCATGTCTTTATAAATATCGCGCAGGTTGGCCGTTTTGCAGGTCATGCAGGAACCGGGGGTTGCAGGGCCGATCCGCTTGGTTTCATTCAAGTCCGTCATGGCATAAAGATGCCCGCGGTCTTCCGTGTAATCCTTGCTGAAAGCCATCCCTTTAAAGTTCATGAGAATTTCCGGTTCTTTGATGGATTTCTGATCTTTGACGGAGCCGCCAAATCCGGTAGGCGAAGGCGCCATTTCCTTGTTTTTTAAATAGCTTTGATATTCCAGAGGGTAATGCTTTCCCCATACGGCCGGATCATATTCCGTGTCGGGTATCGCCGCCAGCTTCTGCGTGCTTTCCGGCTGCAATATAAATACGCGAATCAAAATGACGATGAGAATAATCAGGACAATGCCCAGCAGAAATTTTAAAAACCCATTTTTACTTTTCAACTTTAATTCCTCCTTCGTCTTGTCCTCTGCCGTGAACCAGATAGCGATGACATTTCAAACAATCCGCGCCGCTCTGTGCCATCGGTGTTGCGGCGATGGTTGACGCATGACAGCGAACGCAGTTGCCATTGATAATTTGACGGCCATGGGTGGAAAGATCGATGCCTGCCGGATAATCACGCGCCGTTTCATGGACAAGATCGTTCAGCCCGGCACGGGTTTTATAGGCGACTTTGCCGGCAATATGGGTGTCCGGCAAATGACATTCGGTGCAGGTAAACTGGCGATGAGGGGATGCGCTCCATTGTAGATGCACGGGTTTCATGCTGTGGCAGGACCCGCAAAATCTGGCGTCGCCGGATTGATGATAAGCCCCGACGGCCGCGGCCGATAGGACAACACCGATGATCAGGCCGAATATTAAGTATTTGTAAAAGGTTTTTTTAGTGGCGCGTTCCAGAAGCATAATAACTGTACCGACTGTTTTTCCCTTGAGGTTGACGATTGCAAAATACCTTGTCTTAAGCAGGATTTTAAATGCAAAACCGGAACAAGTCAATGAAAAATCGGCGAAAGATAAGCGAAGTAAGCCGTGTCTTTATTTGTCTTCGCCGATCAGCGGCAATACCTTGTCCAGATGAAAATAGATCAGGAACTTGGAGCCGCTCTTGTATTTGCCTTCCACTTCGGGATATTTCTTGCGGCGGATTTCCTCAATCAGTGGACTGTCTTTTTCCTCGCGCAGTCTGGTGATATAGAGTCTGCGGCCTTCATAATGCCCCGCTTCTTTGAAAATATAGACGGCATGAGGGTTCACTTGCAGATTGGCATGGGTCAGTTTATCGGCGGCAATGAAAGCGACCGTTTCTTCATCCATAAAGTGCGGTCTTCCGTAGATGGCCGCATCAACCTTGCCGCTTTGATCCGCCGTGGAAAGAACGCCGAATCCATCAGCCTTATCAAAATATTCGCTTAGCTTCATATTTCCTCCTTTGATTTTACGTATTTTTTATGTAATTTAAGACGTTCCCTGCAGATTGTAAAGGGAGAAGGTGAAAAGGAGAATTTATGACCTATAAAATTCTGGGCATCTCCGGCAGTCCGGTAAAAAAAGGCAATGTGGAAACATTTCTGAATCGAGCGATGGAAGGGCTGCCTGCGAAAAATATTGAATATGACATCGTCCATCTTTCCGGCTTGAAGATTCAGGACTGCATCCACTGTAATTTCTGCCTGACGAAACAGATACCGGGCAGGTACTGTTCTCTAAAGGATGATGCACAGTCCGTCTTTGAAAAAGCGGAGGAGGCGGATATTATTGTGCTGGCCAGCCCCGTGTATTTCATGCGCAACTCCGCGCGGATGGCGGCGCTGATTGACCGGCTCCGTGTGTTTGTTTTCGGAAACCTGACGGCGGGAAAGATGAAGAACAAAATCGGTGTCAGCATGGCCGTCTCCTGGCTGCGCCAGGGCGGCCTGGAGACGACGCACCTGACGCACATCCTGGCGTTTCTGACTTTGGAGATGATTCCGGCGAGCGTCCATAAAGGTGTGAGTCCCCTGGGAGCATCCGCGTCTGCCAGCCCGCAGGGTTCGGGCGACTTCGACCCGCAGGTGATGCTGGGCATTGAAAATGACGAACTCGGCCTTCAGTCCGCACGGCTGATTATGAGAAGGGCGCTGGAACTGGCAAAGCTGATGACACCGTAAAAAGTCCATATGCCGCGTTGTGCTTCGTCATGCGTCGTTGCGGCGTACGCCACGACTTATTTCCTGACCGCCTACAGAATAATAGCCTTTTTTACGTCTTCTCAAAATGATGATAATCTTTGGGCTGCTCGAAATTGCCTCCCCAGTGCCAGCCGCGTTTGATGAATTCCTGCACGATGGGATGTTTGGCGATGAATGTGCCTTTATTTTGCGGGCGATAAGTGGCGCCGGCGGGGGCGATGAGGCCGGCCGGATAGATGACCGGGTTTTGAACGGGATTGATGTCCACGGCGCGTCCGAAGGAGTGCAGCGATAGTTTATTGGTGTCCGCGATGACACGGAAGTTGAAAGCGGAAGCATTGTTGTCGGCCATCGAATTGCCGTCTTCCCATCGGTAGGCAACGATGGGAATCACTTTGCCGACGGGAAATTTTAATTTTTCGATTAACTGAAATATTTCGTAAACGTCGTCTTCCAGCCGGGCTTCCACAACGATTTGTCCCTGGTGACGCAGTCCGTCGAAGGAATAGTAGTTCACGTCAATCATCGATAAGGAATCGATGATTTCCAGCGGCGCGGTACTGCCTTCAATGGCTTCGGCAAAGCTCATGGCGCTGTCGATAATGATTTCTTCTGTGGGCATGGGGTTAAACTCCGTATAATTTTCTTGAATGTTTTTTTATCCAGCGAAACCTCCCGGTAAATGCTCTGTAGCGTATCGCCATCCAGATTTTCAAAATCCGCAAGCCTTGGCGTAATGACGACTCCCGCCATATCAATGGCGCCGGGCGAGACAAAAATCCTTTGGTCGCCTTCGGCAAAATAGGCGGCGGGGCGATGTTTCCGCCGCAGAAAACTGATGACCTGCCAGCGGTCCTTTTCGTATGAGCAAAAAACATTGATCAGCGGTTCGTCGTCGGATGAAAGAATCGTTTGGATGATTTTTAAAAAGCGCAGGAAGTGTTTCTTTAAAGCGGCCGCATTTTTTGATTCCATGACAACCACAGAGCGGTCACAACTTTTTCCTGCGGCCATGCGGACGGATGGGTCAATTTTTATCATCGGGGGCTGGGTCAATTCCTTCAGGAAGGGCAGCGCCTCATACGGAATCATCTGAAAATGCAGGTGGTCGGGGGCGGATGCGCCGCAGGCCGGGCCGTTGTAAAAAACGGTATAATCCGGTGAAGCGTCCATAGCCATCTGCACAAGCATATCAAAAGAGGACATGATGTCCTGAGGTTCGTGCGTGAGACTGCCCACTGTAAAATGGTGATCGAAAATCGGCGCGGGATTGCAGAGGATCAGATAAGTGTCGCGGTACAAGATGCCTTGCTGTTCCGGTGGTTGGTTCTCAACGCAAAGAAAGCAGGGCCGTTTCCGGATGGATTCCTTATCCAGAGCGGCGCCGCTGCTGATTTGCCGCGCCGGGTTATATTGCAGCGTGATTGCATCATTGCCGCACACAAGCTCTCTGGTTTGCACGCAAGCCAGATCGCGACAGGCGAGGGAAAGCCCGGGCCAGCTTTCCTTTTGCGATTCAAAAAAAATGTGACTCAATGCGGGTAAGGTTACTCCGCCTTCCCCGGGAAATTCGGCAAAAATGTAACCTGTTGCAGGCGATGGGCCGGAAACGGCTTGCCAGTCTGGTTTATGAGATTGCATCGTAACTTTTTTATTTGTCATTCCGGGCAAGCGGAGCGCG
>DFZJ01000060.1:0-19833 GCA_002382045.1 Syntrophaceae bacterium UBA4059 | reverse complement strand
GATTCGTCCGATGCGGTATTCGCGGGATATTCTAAGCGCCATGGCATAGTCTTCGCCATAACTCACATTGGGGAAAGCGAATTGGCGGAGGACCGACGTGTCGAAAGCGCGCGGCGCGCCCATGCCGTTGACCCGCAGCAGATTGTTGTGGCCGTTTCCGGGCGTCCACTCCCGGTGATCGATGAGGCCGGGCGGGATCGGTTTCAGCTTTTCGTTGACCAGCGTATAAGAGCCGACAACCATGGCGTATGGTCCCTGACGCAGCTTGTTTACAATTTTTTGCAGGGTAGAGGGCGAACTGTAAAGATCGTCGGAATCCAGTTGAACTGCATAGCGTCCGCAGAAAGGCGAAGCCATCGCTTCGTTCCAGCAGCCGCCGATGCCCAGATTGCGCCGCTTCGGGATGATGTGCTGAACGTGGGGATGCTTCGCGGCAAATTGCTTCAAAATGCTGGTGGTGCCGTCGGTCGAATGGTTGTCCACAACGATGACATTGAACGCGAAGTTTGTTTTCTGCGAAAGCGCGCTCGTCAGCGCGTCGGCAATGGTCTTTTCCCGGTTGAGGACAGGGATGATAATGCTGGCCTTCCATTGAAAATCTTCCGCCTCCCGGATGGTTGTCCGGGTGCGCGGAGGCAGGTGCGCGTCGATTAGTTTCAGATAGGCTGTCGCAATTTTTTCCAGCTTTTTCTGACGGAGAGCGTTTTCCCCGGCGACATAGGCAAATTGCTCCTCCCCCCGCCTGCCGGTTTTTTTAGCCGTTTTCCGCTTTTTGTCTGCCACGGTGTATAAAACCTTCGGCACATGCAGCAGGGGATGGTCGATGGAGATTTTCAAACGCAAATCATAAAAAGCGTCCGCGGGATCTGAAGGCAACGGGCCGTATTTTTTTAATGCGTTTTGAACGGCCGCCACGGAAAGGATAAAGAAATGTCCGAAGTTGAAATTCTCGCGAATGGACCCGGGCTGATAATCATTCAGGGGATGCGGGGCAAAGTCTTTTCCTGTTTTGACCCGGAAATCCGAATAGATTAAACCGGCGCCGGTGTCGCGGGCAGCGGAAAACAATTTCTGCAAAGAACGCGGCCGGCAGGAAACGTCTGTCGTCGCGTCCACTACCAGCAGATAACCGGCTGATATTCTATTGAAGAACAAAGACCCCCTGCGTATTTTGGGGGATGTTTGTACGTCCGCAGGCCAGGTGTCCGCCGCCTGCTTTTCATCCGCGGCAGCCCGGAGTAAAAAACGTCCCCATTGATAAACCGAAGATTTCATGCCTTACGCGTCCGGGTGTGGTTAAAAATTAGACATCATCAGATTATAAGCATTTTCCACCGTGTCGCGGGCCAGCTTGGACAAGGCCTCTCGTCTGGCCGGCCGCGGATTATTGACGTCTTGCAGCCTGTAATCGTTTGTTCCAACAATATTTCGTGAGGACCAGATCATCTTGCCGGTGTCCTTTTCACGAAAATCGACTTCCAGGGTGGCGGTCATTCTTTCCTCCGCGGCCAGGATATTGCTTTGGTAAGAAAGGGCTGCTGTATTGAGATTGAGGACATTGCCGCTGATGATGGCGTCCGCCTTTTCGATGTCCGGCACGGCTTTAAAACGGCCGCCCTGGATGATCTGATTAATGAATGCCGTCCGTATAAGATTTTCCACCTCCGACTCTGCTGTTTTGTTGCCGAAAGAATCGACGTAAACATTTCTGATGCGTTTGTCGATGTATTCACCCTGCGGCGCGAATCCGTAACCACAGCCGAACAGCAATAAGCANNTTTTTCGGCACGTAAATGATTTTCACGATTTTTGCTCCCTTCAGCATGGCTGTGATTTTTTCATCCGCCTGTGCGTCGGCCTTGATTTTCTCCGTATCGTAATCGACGGGCACGGTCATCCGGCTCCTGAGCTTGCCGTTGATTTGAATGACGATGGTCATTTCTTCATCGCTCGCAATGGCGGGATCAAAGTCCGGCCATGGCGCGCAGGCCACGGATGTCTCATGTCCCAGCAGTTGCCAGAGTTCTTCCGTTATATGCGGCACGATGGGCGCCAACAGTAAAACCGCCGTTTCCAGCGCTTCACGGATGACGGACAGGGCGGTTTGATCACCTTTTCCCGGACGTTTCACCGCATACAGGGTGTTGACCAGCTCCATGACGGCGCTGATGGCGGTATTGAAGTGGAAACGGTCTTCAATGTCCGTTGTGACTTTGCGGATGGTCTGATGCGTCTTTCTTCTCAGTGTCTTGAGGTCGCCTTCGAGCGCCATGTTTCCGGATGCAGCAGGAACCGTTTTGATGTCTTCCAGATAATCATCAAAGATTCTCCACAAGCGGCTGAGAAAGCGGAATGATCCGTCCACGCCCTGTTCGCTCCATTCCAGATCTTTTTCCGGGGGTGCGGCGAAGAGACAAAAGATGCGCGCCGTGTCCGCTCCGTAAGTTTTAACCAGATCATCCGGGTCGATGACGTTCTTGAGGGATTTGGACATTTTTTCCGTTTTGCCGATGATGACCTCCTGGCCGCAGATGTGACATTTGCCGCCTTCCGCCTGCTCGGGGAATAGATAGCCATGCTCTTTGCATTTCATCGTTTCCTTGCAGACCATGCCCTGGGTCAGCAGATTGGTGAACGGTTCGTCCACACCGATCACGCCGAAGTCGCGCAGCACCTTCGTGTAGAACCGCGAGTAGAGCAGATGCAGGATGGCGTGCTCGATGCCGCCGATATATTGATCCACCGGCATCCAGTAATCGAGCGCCTTACGATCGAGGCCGGGTTTGACGTCATAGTGAGGCGAGCAATATCGGTCGAAATACCAGGATGATTCCACAAACGTATCCATCGTGTCGGTTTCACGCGCCGCGGGGCCTCCGCATTTGGGGCAGGTCGTATTGACAAATTCCGGAAGCGCCGCCAGGGGCGAGCCGCCTTCCGGACTGAAGACAACATTTTCCGGCAGCACGACCGGCAGGTCTTTTTCGGCAACCGGAACAATCCCGCATTTGCCGCAGGTTATCATGGGGATCGGCGCGCCCCAGTAACGCTGGCGCGAGATGCCCCAGTCGCGCAGGCGGTATTGAATCGTGCGTCGGCCTTTTCCCTGTGACTCCAGAAAATCGGCGATGGCCTCCATCACCCTGGTGTTTTCCATGCCGTTGAACTGGCCGGAGTTGACCAGGATGCCTTCATCGACATAAGCTTCGGTCATCGTCGCCGGGTCAAGCGTTCTGTCTTTGGGTGAAATGACAACAATCAGCGGCAGGTTGAACTTCTTGGCAAATTCAAAGTCGCGCTGGTCGTGTGTAGGGACGGCCATGACACAGCCGGTGCCGTAATCGGCTAACACAAAGTTTGCGGCATAAATGGGCATTTTCCATCCGGTCAGCGGATTTGTGCAATAAGAATCCAGGAATAAACCTTCCTTTTCGTAATACTCAGAAGTGCGCATCAGTTTGTCCTGCTTTTTGACTTTTTCTACAAACGAGCGCACGTCGCTTTCACAGGGTTTTCCTTTGGCCAGTTCCATGACCAGCGGATGTTCGGCGGCCACCAGCATGAAGGTTGCGCCGAAGAGCGTGTCCTGACGGGTGGTGAATACTTTAATGGCCCCGGGGCCGTCCGCCATGGGGAAATCCACTTCGCAGCCGTAGCTTTTGCCGATCCAGTTTTTCTGCATCGTCATGACGCGTTCCGGCCAGCCGGGCAGTTTGTCGCAGTATTCGAGCAATTCTTCGATATAAGCGGTGATCTTAAAGAACCACTGATCAAGGACTTTTTCCTGTACTTCCGTTCCGCAGCGCCAGCACAGGCCGCCTTCGACCTGTTCGTTGGCCAGCACCGTATCGCATTTGGCGCAGAAATTAACGCTGGAGCGTTTTTTATAGGCCAGGCCTTTCTCAACCATCCAGATAAAGAAGAGCTGTTCCCATCGGTAGTATTTCGGCTCGCAGGTGGCTAATTCGCGGTCCCAGTCGTAGCTGAAGCCCATGCGCTTGAGCTGTTCTTTCATGTGGTTGATGTTTTCGTGCGTCCACTTCGAGGGATGAATCTGATGTTCAATGGCGGCGTTTTCCGCAGGCATGCCGAAGGCATCCCAGCCGATCGGATGCAGGACGTTGAACCCTTTCATGTGCTTGTAACGGGCGACGACATCGCCGATGGTGTAATTACGCACATGTCCGATATGGATTTTACCGGAAGGATAGGGAAACATTTCCAGCAGGTAGTATTTTTTCTTTTGCGGATCTTCTGTGACTTTAAAGGCTTTTTCTTCTTCCCACTTCTTTTGCCATTTTTCTTCGATGGCGATCGGTTCGTATTTCATAGGTATGGTATGCTCCCAAATGATATTAATCGGCGATTTGCTTAACATATTGGCGGGGTGAGTGCAATGGCTTTATATGGCACGGAGGCTGAAGGCCGAAGGCTATTTTGAGAGCTGTGATGCAGCTTGTTTCCTGTTAACAGGCGGGTGTGCCAGGCAATCCTCGCCTCCAACGATTCACCCCGGCTTTGATGAAAGGCTGTTCAGGCAGCTTTTGGCCAGCTCATTTAAAACCGGCAGGGCGCCGGCGTTGGCGGTGGCGGTTGCCAGATTTTTGATGCCGCTCACCGTGTGCTGGAGAAAATCGGGTTTGTTCTTTTTGAGTCCCAGAAAACCGTAGGCGCCCAGCGCCTGCATCAGTCTTTGGGCGGCGCCTTCCCAGAAATAATCGGTGAATTGATCAAGGCTGTAATTCGGTTCCATGATCCGGTAATAAAAGGCAATCAGTTCGTTTCTTTCACTTGTGCTGAAGGTTACGTAGGGATCGCAGATCAGCGAGCCCAGATCGTAAAAGAGATTGCCGGGCCTCATGCCCTGAAAATCAATGAAAACAGGCCGGTCATTCTTAATCATGATATTCTGGGACTGGAAATCCCGGTGGATCAGGCAGGGCAAAACTTTTTGAAGGCGGTCGATCAGCGCATTTGATTCTTCCGTCCAGTCACGCATCACTTGATCGGACAAATCCAGCCTGCAGACCGCTTCAACAAAATTTTCCTTGAAGTAGTTTTGTTCCCACAGGTAAAGCGAGCGGTCGTACCCCCGGGTCAGTTTCAAATCAGCCGGTAAGTCCGCAAGCGCAAAACGATGAAGCCTGTGTATTTCCGACAGCGCGCTTAAGTAATAGTGACGCCGTTTATGCCAGGGCAGAGCGCGCAGTGAATACAAATCCATTTCGCCCAGGTCTTCAAGCAATAAAAATCGCTGCCGGTGATCATAAGCGATAATGCGCGGGGTCGGGATGCCTGTTTCGGTCATGAAACGGTTGATTTCCACCCAGTAGGCATTTTCCTCGACATCGGTTCCATATTCCATGAAAATGAAAGTTGGACCGTGAGGCAGGCGCACGCGATAAAAGTTGCGGTCGGAGCCTCCCTTTTTGATGGGATTATATTGAAAATCCACAACACTCAAGTGATCATTTAAAAAATTTCGTATTTCCTTGTTCATAGGTTTTGCTGACGTAATTTATTGTATTCTTCAATTGTTCCCAGATCGTACCAGAAACCTTCATCAACGACAATCCCTCCGATGGAGCAGGGATTTGCCTTGATACTTTCAATCAACGGCAAAACAATCGATTCAATCTTTCCCGCGCTCAGCTGCCGCAGGAAAGTCGTTTCCAAAATGTAAATTCCGGCGAAAAGACAGCGCTGAATTCCCGGCTGCTTGAGCGCGTTTCTCATATCGCAGATAAAGCCTTTGGAGTCAATATTGACATTGAGGAGGGGCCCCCGGCTGCGAAGGGCGAGCGTGACTTGCGTCCGGAGGTCAAAATGCCTGTCCACAAGCGGCCGAAGCGGCAGATTGGTGATGATATCGCCGTTGTATACGATGATGCGCTCATCCTGCATAATCAGGTCTTCAATATTTTTGATGCCGCCTCCTGTGTCCAGAAGCGTAGGTTCGTGACGGAAGGTGATCGGAATGCCCTGCCAGTTTCCGGCAGGGAATACCTCCTGATATTTCTCGGCGCAGTGGTGCGTGTTGATGATAAATCTTTGTACGCCAATATCCCGCAGATGCGCCATCGCGTAAGTGATGATCGGACGACCACCGACAGGCAACAGAGGCTTGGGAGTGTTTTCAGTAAGCGGCCGAAGACGTGTTCCCAGCCCGGCACCCAGAATAAAGGCGGTGCTGATTTGTTTGTTTGTCATATATCCACTTACTTCTCCAGAAACGCTTTTTTCCACCGATTATACGGGTTATCAAACCGGATGGAATTCTTGTTGAACTTTTCAGGCCCCCAATCCGTGCCGACCCATTCTTTCATTGCTTCATGATCTTCATCTTCAGGATTAGACAATGTCTTCAACAACCTGTTGTAACCATTCACGCCACCACAATCCTCCGGCGGACAAGCTCTCTCGCCGTAACCTTGTTTGGTAAAGTTCTTGTCATACTTGCCTGCCATATAACTCCTTTGCTTGTTTAATCCTGCTGTTGCGGGACGCGCGTTAATTCTCCGCAGCTTGCTGCGACATGAAAAGGTTCATTCCTGCAGGCTTACGGCTGCGATGTCAAATCCCCGCCGTTTTCCGGTTTCTGCGCGTGGGACAAACGTCCAGTCAATTACCCCGGCATATGGGAGAATGCGGGTCTGCACGTTTCTATGCTCAGTTGGTTTGGGAATACTCCTATCGAATAAACCATCCTTTGATTGAATTCAGAAATTTATTAAATGAGGGGTCTGTGCAGTTTTGATAACTGGCTTTTTGCGCCAGATCTGAAAATAAGGACGAAGAACGTGGTCGCTTTTGCTTTTTCAAGGCGGCTTCAAACGCCTCTTTGGGCCGTTCTGGTTTGTTGCCTCGAAGCTGATGGCCATTCGTTTCCAGCCATTCGTAAATGTTATGTTCGCTTTGCCAATCTAAAATATCGTGCAGGTGTTGACGATTAACCCATAACCATGATTCCAACTCTGGATAGAGAGCAATGCAGACATTCCGATTCGGCCAGCCATTTATATTGAATTGATTTTCCATTTGTATCTCAAGGTCATTTTTTGCCATGGACTCTTTACCGCAACCCTCATAATCAAAAATGACCAGGAGGTATTGATAGTCATTTATGTAAGGGCGGACAAACTCAACCGCATGTGTTGCAACACCCGCATCACGATCAGGATGTCTAATAATATCGAAATCAATAGGGGGTGTTCTTTCGATAGTTGGTATTTACTCCATAAGCGCCTTTATTAAAAACTCGGCATCTTGATCGGCTGTCAGTATCAAAATATCTTTCATCCCAAAATTCCCCCCGCAAACAAGTTGCTCAGGTTAACCGCACCTTTCCAATTTTTTAATTTCGGGTGATCTGCGCCATTAACAATGTCGGTTATTCCCTCTTTAGTCTTTCCAAAGCACAAGACGTCGCTTGGTTTAACCATACTCAAGATAATCGGCGAGTGAGACGCAAGAAGTATTTGCGCGGAATATACCGAAGAGAGAGACTGGTAGACCGTTTCTATCGCTTTTGGATGGATGCCATTTTCCGGCTCTTCGATCAGGAAAACGCCTTCCAAGTTCGGAAGATAGGCCAGTATCGTTAAAGCAAATAAACGTAGCGTGCCATCGGATACCAGCCAACTCGGTATTTTCCCGCCATTTTGATAATGAACAAGAATATATTTATGTTTGTCCTCCTGTCTCTCGACAATTTCAATATCCTGAATATCCGGCAGTGCCGTCTTAATATGTGCCAGCCACTGAGCAAAACGTTTTGTATCCTTTTTCAAGTCTTCAAAAACCCATGGTAGATTGGAACCGTCTGGTTTAAATTGTTTGCTCTGTCCCGGGGGGCTTGGTTTGCGAATGTTAAGACTATCCAATACAAGCAATTGAACGCCTTCAGTCAGATAGTTTTTCAGCCAACTGGAAGCAGGAAATTTTGTTTCGTCAGCTGGCAGATTGCCCAAAGCGCTTTTCTTAATTCCAAACTTGAAAGAAGGCATCCATCCTTTGCCTGATCTCTCCTTTGTTTCATCATAAAAATTATCATTGCCACCCGGTTTTTTTCTGAAAATGCGGCGGGAGTGCTTGCCTGCATATTTTTTGTTCAATACCTTTTCGGGCATGTCGCAGAAGAAAGGAAACGACGTGTTTTGATGTGGACATAATTCATCCTTGCCTGCGTTGTCTTTAAGTAAAAATGCAGATTCTTCTATAATTGCATGTTCTCTTGATTCCTGGGTCAGGCCGATTTCCATCTCATAGCGGATGTATTTGTAATCCTTATCCGGCAGCTTAGATCTGATGTTGTCTGGAAGAATGATTTCCAAGGCCAATTCAATATTTCCACCCTGGCCCAAAAAAGTTAAATCCTGAAAATTTGATGTTCGCTTCAGAATGGATTCATCAATGCCCGTTTTGACGATGTCAGAGACAAGATTGATTGCATCGAGAAAAGTGGTTTTGCCGCTAGCATTTGCACCGATAAGCACCTGAAAAGGATTAATTCTTTGTTTGATGTATTTTATGCTGCGATAATTTTTGATTTCAATATTATAGATCATAAATATTCTCCTTATTTCAGCGCAGAAACAATGTGAACATCACGTTATCATATTTTCGATAATAATGCCCCCATGGTAATTCTGTGGCAAATTGTCGCAGAATTAAGCCGTCGTCCCTTCCAATCGTTTCCGGAGCAACCTGTTCCAGAATTCTCTCCTTCATTGCGCGCATAAAATCAAGATAACTCTTGTCAACATTTGCTATGATTATTTTATTGATGATCCATTTCCTTACGAAAGACCCGGCCAGTCTATTTCATTGACCTGTCATTGGCTTTTTGTTGGAACTGTTTCGTATCTTCCACCCCACACCACAAGGCCGACGCACCGCAGTATGTGAAACCGTTGAACCGTGAGCCGCTGAACCTTGAACCTTACGTTTTTTTCCCATACTCCGGATCTATCCTTACCAGCGCCGTGACAATAAATCCGGGGATGGTCGTAAGTAATATCCAGTAGTAGAAGTTGATATAACCCAGATGTTCCTGAATCCAGCCGCTGGACATGGCGGGCAGCATCATCCCCAGCGCCATAATACCCGTGCCGATGGCGTAAAAGACGGTTTTATATTCGCCCTGCGAAACCATGATCATGTACATCGTGTAAGCGGTAAAGCCGAAGCCGTAGCCGAATTGCTCCAGGGCCACGGCTGAACCGATCAGCCACAGATTATCCGGCTGCGCATGCGACAGATAGACAAAAATTAAATCCGGGACGTGCATGATGATCACCATCGGCCACAGCCAGAATTTCAAGCCGTTCCGGTAAATGACATAACCGCCCAGCAGGCCGCCCAGCATCAGCGCCACAACGCCCACGGTGCCGTAGATCCAGCCGACTTCGGCGGTAGATAATCCCAGGCCGCCTTTCCCCCGCGCATCCAGCAGGAAAGGGGCGACCATCTTGACCAGTTGCGCTTCAGCAAAACGGTAAAATAAAAAGAAGCAGATGATGAGAATAATATCCTTGCGCCGGAAAAACAGGGTGATGATCCGGAAATACTCGGATACAACCCCTTTGCCCTTGTCCAAAGACGCGCTGTGATCGGTTGCGGGCATGGGCAGAACAAAAAAATGATAAAGACAGAGGGCCAGAAAAACCGCGGCGATGACGACAAAGGTGATCGACCAGGCGGAGGCGACCGGATACCCGTAATCTTTCAGCGTGCCGGCCAGAATGACCAGGCCGCCTTTGGCGGCGATGGTGGCCACGCGGTAAAAAACCGTGCGCACCCCGACAAAGGCGGCCTGCTCGGGCGTGGTCAGACCCAGCATATAAAAGCCGTCGGCGGCAATGTCATGGGTGGCGGAGGAAAAAGCCATGATCCAGAGCATCGCGAGCGAGTATCTTACAAAATCCGCTGCGGGTAAAGTCAGGGCGACGCAGGCCAGAGACCCGCCGATGGCCAGCTGCATGGCGATGATCCAGAAGCGCTTGGTGCGGAAAAGGTCGACAAAAGGACTCCACAGCGGCTTGATGACCCAGGGCAGATAAAGCCAGCTGGTATAAAGAGCGATGTCGGTATTGGAGAGCCCCAGATTTTTATACATCACGACGCTGACGGTCATGACGATCATGTAAGGAATGCCTTCCGCCATGTAAATGGAAGGCACCCAGAACCAGGGATTGCGTGCTGAGGCCGCGGCTTTTTGATTTGATGGGGACATGAAGTTCCTTTAGCTATTTCTTACGCGCTTTTTTCAGTTCATCGTTGATGAACCAGGTTTTGATCTTGTAATAGTCGCAAAGCCATATGGCGTATTTTAATTTTTCCCGGTCACCGTGTTTTTGGTCTGCGATATAAAAGGCGACGGCCGGTTTTTTCCCGGTCTCTTTTGCGTAATGCAGGGCCTGCCCGATGGCTTCATGAAAATTGTCCGGGTTGTCCACTTCAATTGCGTAATCGTCGCTCAACAGATCAACCCGGCCGTATTTTACGTGGACTTCCATCTGCGCCTTGCCCCGGAAATAAACATCATTGAAGGCGTGTTGATAATCCTTTTCAGTGCGTAATATATGCTGCTGCGGTCCGGCACAGGCAAACAAAAGAAACAGCAAAGGCAGCGCGGCAAAAATGCAGACCAGTCTTTTTATGGAAATGATCCTTGCGACAACATCCTTCATGATCAATACAGTTTCTCTATGCCGGCGCCGGTAAAATAGTGAGCCAAAATTTCCTCCGCCTTAAATCCTTTGGCCGCCATGACTGCCGCGCCGATCTGGCAAAGACCCACGCCATGCCCCCAGCCTCCGCCATGAAAAATAAAGTGCTGAATGCCGCCGTCCGCCGCATGTTCCGCCACGACGACAAAGGCGCTGGAGAAAAGATGGCTTTCCGACAGCCAGCGGCGGATTTCCAGCTCCTTGCCCACGATGATCGTTTTTTGGGACCCGGTAATTTTCAATTTATAAATTCTGCCGGACGGACCGCGCTCCAGCGGAATGATGTGCTGCAGCTCACCAAAATCAATGCCCGATTTCTTCTTTAAAATATTTTCCAGCTCCTGTCGGGTATAGGTGACCTGCCAGCGGTAAAAGTCGGACGTTTCCTGATCAAAGGCCGGCAGGATCCTCGCCAGCAGTGTTTTGTCCGTTGTATTGCAATAAGCAGGCGGTTTGCTGAAAAGCCAGTCCGCCGCGTCCGTTTCCAATGAAACAGGCGGATGAACATGATCACTGTCGGCAATGCTTTGCAGATAGGAGGGTGATTCGTTTTCCCAGGCGGATGAAAAAACATCCGTCCGTCCTCCGCAGCATTTGTAGTAACGGGCGTCGCAGATTTCACCGGCGCTCACCAGAAATGTTCCGCGCGTGGCGTCGATGGCCCGGGCAACCTGATCGGAGATAATCCGGGTGATGCCCTGATAGCGCTGACAATGGTCGTCGGCACAGACGTCAAATGCCTGATGATCGTTTACATCCTGCCAGACCAGAATTTCACCCTCCTTTTTTTCAGGGAGGGCCCGGGGGGATTTCTTTTTGGCCAGCATCGCTAAAAGCCAGCTCCGCGCCGTAACCGCCTGTGCTTTGAGAAACTCCAGAGGTGCGCATGCTGCCATTTCCGACGATATGACCGAGGCGAGGTATTTTTCGAGCGGGATGACATTGATGAGATGGAACGTGTCTGCGGGATTCGCGGTGAGCAGCAGCGCGCCGCGAAAGGATTGTTCCTGTACCCTTTGCCAGTGAAAATCGATGCCGATTTTTACATTCAGGACGGTGAAAAAAGTTTCAGCGGACGCATCGGGTGTCAGCAGAATTTCATTGTGACGGATGATCTCCAGACCTTTGGAATCAAGGAGAACGACTTGTCCGTTTGCGGCGCGGGCGGAAAGCCCGCCGCTAACGGCGTGGCCGCCGGGCAGCGAAAAAGAACCGGTAAGCTTCAGGCGGGCTTCAGGGGCGCTTTGCAGCAGCGCTACTTTAATTTTCGGTTCGTTATGGATCATGTCTTCATCCGTGGGGCTATGCCGAGTTCCATGCAATTTGGTATTAAATCGTCATGGGCTTTTTTAGAGGCAATGAGATGATAAGTCAAGAAAGTTGTCGCATCCCGTTATGCTTTCCTTCCACTGAAAAAAACCGGAGACGAAATGCCGATTTTGGGGAGGGGGTGAAATCATTTGCAATTATTGAACTTATTGCTTGAATATTACCAATTTGTCATGTAAAATGCGCCTCAAAACGGCAAGCGGGAGGCTTATGGCGCAAATTTGGCCAATTGGCGGAGGAAAGGGCGGTTCCGGTAAAAGCTTTTTAACCAGTTCACTGGGACGGCTATCGGCGGGAATGGGCAAGAGAACGCTGGTAATCGATCTTGATCTGGGAGCGGCAAATCTGCATACGCTGGTTGGTGTTCCTTCTCCCCCAAAAGGGTTTTCAGATTTTATCCGCAAAAGAATTGTCCGACTGGAAGACACGGTTGTTGAAACCCCTTTTGAAAATCTTTTTCTGATCAGCGGCGCCAAAGACAATTTCGATATCGCCAATCTGTCTTATGAACAGAAAATCAAAACACTCCGCGCCATTACCAAATTAGATTATGACCCCATTCTGCTGGATCTGGGCGCCGGGACGTCTTTCAACACGCTTGATTTTTTTCTGATCTCACAACACGGCATTTTTATCACCACACCGGAACCGACATCCATTGAAAATGTTTATCGGCTGATTCGCTCCATTTACTTCCGTCAGATTCGTTACTGCTTTACGGCGGGAGATTTCAAAGCGCTGGAAGAAGCGGTGCAGGAACAGTTTGGCGACGGCGCCTTCAATAAACCGGAGTGCATGATCAAAGTTATTGCCCAGGCGTATCCGGAAAAATATAAACAACTGCAAGATGAATTTAATGCGTTTCGCTTCAAGCTCATTATTAATCAGGTGCGCAAGCATGACAACGCTGCGCTGGGGATGCAGATGAGCCGGATGATCGAGAAGCATCTGGGATTGAATATCGAGTTTGCGGGCAACGTGGCGTATGATGATCATGTTCATGACGCGATTTGTCAGCAGGTGTCATTTCTTGACCGTTATCCCTGCACGAAAACCGCGAGTGACCTCCACGCCGTGGGTAAGCAGGTTGTTCAGAATGCCGGCCAGCAACTGATGTTTCAGTATATGTAAGGACAGGGTTCAGGGGTTCACGGTTCACGGTTCACGGTTAAGGGGTTCAACGGTTCAAACACGAAGGGGGCGGGCGCAATCGCCAACGGATGGCTAAACACTGGAGTTTTGGGGATGCCTAAAGAATTTTCTGCATTGAATTATTATGAAATGCTGGACATCAAGCCGGAAGCGGCGGCGGTTGAAATACGCCATGCCTATAACGCCGCACTGCAAGTTTATCAACCCGGTTCTCTCGCGAGTTATTCTTTCTTCCAGGAAGACGAAAGACAAAATATCCTGTCGCTTATTGAAACAGCCTATCGGACACTGATCAATGACCATACCCGGAGAGATTACGATGACGGATTGATCAGCAAAGGAGAACTCAGCGAAAGAAAAGAACCCCTGCCGGTTTCTAAAAAGCCCGTGAGCATTTTTGACATCAGTCGCAATCCTGCCGTGGTGACTGCTTTAACGAATAATGAAGCATTGAAAAGTAAAGTCAGTCAAAGTCGGATTATCGGCGCCATCCTGGCGCAAAATGAAATATGCGGCGCGGACTTGAAAGCCATCCGTACGGAGCTTGGCGTGCTCATTGAACAAATAGCGCAGGAAACGAAAATCCGGAATGATTACCTCAAGAGCATCGAAGAAGATCGGGTGGCGCTCCTGCCGGCAGCTATTTTTCTTAAAGGATTTGTGAAGTCCTATCTGAGATGCCTGTGTCTGGAACCGGTGGAGGAACTGGCCGTCCGTTATATGGACACCATCGCACGTCTGTCGCAACGTCAAAAAGCGGAAGGTCTTTAGTACGACCATGCAAAGGAGGGGGACAATGGTATCCGATACGATAAAAACGTCTCAAGGCAATCTGATCATTAGTTTTCTCGGACACAGCTCGCTTGTGATGTCCTGGAACGGCCGGACGATTCATTCGGACCCCGTCTCCAGTGAAGCGGATTACACAAAATTACCCAAGGCGGACGTCATTCTCATCAGCCACGACCATTATGACCATTTGGATTTGAAAGCGGTGGGGCCTGTTCAAACCGCCGCGACAAAAATTGTCGGAAACCCGGATGTCGCAAAACAAATTCCGCAAGCGATCGTTATGAAGAACGGCGATAAGCGGACGGTGGACGGATTGCCGATAGAAGCTGTGCCGGCCTATAATATCGTCCATATGGCTTCCCCGGGAAAACCCTTTCATCCAAAAGGCGTCGGCAACGGCTATATTGTTTCTTTTGGCGATAAGCGCGTTTATCTGGCCGGAGATACGGAAAACATACCGGAGATGAAACAGCTGCAGAATATCGACATCGCTTTTCTGCCGATGAATCTGCCCTATACCATGACGCCGGAAATGGTTGCCGACGCGGCCTGCGCGTTTCAGCCGAAAATTCTGTATCCCTATCATCTGGGGGAAACGGATCCATCAAAACTTGTTGATCTGCTCAAAGACGAGAAGAGCATTGAAGTGCGCATCCGGCAGATGAAGTAGGTTGGTTTGTGAAAAACTTGATGTTCAATGACACCATAAGCTTCTTTTATTACATTCTGCTTTTCGCAATTTATTGTTTTATGGGATGGACCCTGGAGGTTATTTACCGGTCCATTGCGCAGCGGAAGTTTGTCAATGCGGGATTTCTGTTCGGCCCTTTCATTCCCATCTACGGTCTGGGCGCCTTCATCATCATTGTCATGCAGCATTTTTTTCAAGACGGGCATCTTGTGGCGCGATTTATTGTTTTCGGTCTGGCCATCACGCTGATGGAATACCTGACCGGGTTTTTATCTGAAAAGATATTTAAAATGAAGCTGTGGGACTATTCGGAAAACAAATTCAATCTTCATGGCCATGTGTGCCTGCACTTTTCAATCATCTGGGCGCTGCTGGCACTGGTCTTTTTAAGATTTGTCCATCCGGCAGTATTTCAACGGGTCGTGCTGCTGGATGAGGAGGTTGCCAAAATTACGGGGATAGTCTTCATGATCTATTTTGGGATAGACTATACGTTTTCCGTCATGTCCCTGGCCGCTTTCCGCAAAGGCGTTGCCTATCTCTATGACCAATACTTTAATCTAAGCAGTATCGAAATCGAGGATATTTTACAATCCTTCCAACGTTTGCGTGAAGCGTTCCCGGATTTGAACAAGTATGTGAATCAGAACATCAACGGGCGTATCAAGATAAAAGTTGATTCGTTCCTGAAGCCATTGCAGGAAAAAATCATTCTCGAAATGGAGGGCCGCAGGCCATTTGAAAAGGAATATTACGAAGCCGTGCAGGATATTCTCCAGCATGAGGAATTTTTAAAGCTCAAAGACTATTTCCATCACAATTCTTCCATTTATCATCATGTCCATGATGTGGCCTATTTGTCTTACCGGATCAGCAAATATTTGAAACTGGATTACCGTTCCGCGGCGCGCGGCGCGCTGCTTCATGATTTCTTTTTGTATGACTGGCGCAATCATGATGTGCCGGACCTGCCCAGGGAGAAATTTCACGGGTTGGAACATCCGAAAATTGCCGTGGCCAACGCCAGAAAACATTTTTCGATCAATGATATTGAAGAGGATATTATTAAAAAACACATGTGGCCCCTGACCATTGTGCCGCCCAAATATAAGGAATCCTACATTGTTTCCTTTGCCGATAAATATCTGTCGTCCAGGGAATTCATCAATGAGTACAAAAAAAGAATCAACCGGCGCCAGGGGAAAAAGAGTGCAAAAAAGCCATGAGATTGTTTACGACAGGGCCTGATGATCACAGGATTCCGCTGATCGCCGTAACGGATTTTTCGGGCACAAGTAAACAACGGCCGGTCAGACGGACTCCGATTCTCTCCAGTTGCAGTTTTTTGTGAATTTCTATTTGACTGCTCAGCGCCAAATCCCCGTAGCCCGCCGAAAAACGCCTGGGTAAAAGATGCTTGCCCTCACGGAGCAGCTGCCGGTTGATATAGTCCATGATCCAGTCGAGGGCGGCATCGGCCATTTCACTGGCCGTGGCGTCATAAACAACGACGGCGGTCATCTTGTCCTGTTTTGTTTTTTCTCTGATGGCTTCCATGATGGAAGGGCCGGCTGTCGCACCCATGAGTGCAGCTTCCCGGCAATGACCGAGGAATCGGCCCAGCTTTTCGCTCACGAAGGATAAATCCGGATGCAGTTCTACCTTTTGACCGTCATTTTTACGGATGGGCAGAATGAGGAATGAACCCTGTAAGTCAATGAGGGACACGGCTTCTTGAATATGACGATCTGTTTCTTGTCGTTGGGAAGCGGAAAGTGAGGTGCTGTTTTTTTTAAAGCCGAGCCGGGAATAGATTTTAGCCGTGGGGGGATCAAGCATGATCCTTTCCAGAATGTTGAGGGTATTAAACATCTGCGGCAGGTCCTGTGCACCTTGTTTTTTATTTCGGGATATTGTTGTAGCGTCTTTTCCAGCGATCCAGTTTTTTAAATGCATCCGCTACGACAGAAAGCAGGATGTCCATATCCAGGGGTTTTTCAAAATAATCATCAAAGCCCGCCTGACGGCATTCTTCAATTTCAAAAAGGGGCACCCAGCCGGTAACGGCAAAGATTATGGACATCGGCTTGGTTTCCCGGATCTGACGGCACAGGTCAATGCCGTTCATGCCGAAGAGCTTCAAGTCCAGAAAAATGACGTCAATGTCGTCCCGCTTGAGAATATCCAGCGCCTGATGGCCGTCTTCAGCGGCGATGACCTGATAGTTCTCGTCCGTAAATACACTGGAGAATAATTCACGCACCGACGCTTCGTCGTCAACGATCAGAATTTTTCCTTTCACGGCTGCCTGATTCTCCTTTCCCGCCATTAATGCATCAGGTTTGCAAGCTTTTCGATAACAGCATTTCCCATTTCGCGGGTGCCTGCAAGCCTGTTGCCTTCCGAATAAATATCCTGCGTGCGCCAACCATCTTTCAAAACGTCCGCTACGGCTTTTTCAATTAAAGTCGCTTCGGCAGGCCGGTTCATCGAATACCGCAGCATCATGGCTACCGATAAAATCGTCGCCAGCGGATTGGCAATGTTTTTCCCCGCGATATCCGGCGCGGAACCATGAATTGGTTCATATAAAGCCTTGTCCATGCCCAGGCTCGCCGACGGCAGCATGCCGATGGAGCCGGTCAGCATGGCGGCTTCATCGCTTAAGATGTCGCCGAACAAATTAGCCGTCACCATCACATCAAACTGCGACGGATTGCGGATGAGCTGCATGGCGCAATTATCGACGTACATGTGCTTGAGCGTGACGTCGGGATAATCCAGGCCCACTTCTGTGACGACCGTACGCCACAGTTCCGTGGTTTCCAGCACGTTGGCTTTGTCCACCGACAGAAGTTGTTTTTTACGTCCCCGCGCCAGTTCAAAAGCCCGCACGGCAATGCGGCGGATTTCATCTTCCGTGTAAATCATGGTGTTGACGCCCGTGCGCTTGCCGTCTTTCCCGACGCTCACACCGCGTGGCTGACCGAAATACACATCTCCGGTCAGCTCCCGCAAAATCATGATGTCGATGCCTTGCACGATCTCTTTTTTAAGCGGCGAGGCATCCAGCAGTTCGTCAAAAACAACCACCGGCCGCAGATTGGCAAAAAGCCCTAATTTTTCTCTTAATCCCAGAAGCGCGCGCTCCGGCCGGACGCTGTAATCCAGACCTTCCCACTTGGGGCCGCCCACGGCTCCGAGTAACACCGCATCGCTTTGCAGAGCCAGATTCAAACTTTCATCCGGCAGCGGAACGCCGTAAATATCGTAAGCGCTTCCGCCGATGTATCCTTCTGTGAGTTCGATGCTGATATTCTTTTTATCGGAAATGACCTTTAAAACCTTTAAGGCCTCTTGCATGATCTCGGGGCCGACGCCATCTCCGGCGAATACGGCGATTTTGATTGGTTTATGCGTCATGCTTTCCTCACTTCTTTGCGATATGTTTCATCAGGCCGCCATCGGCGATTAACTGTTCCATAAAAGGCGGTATTGAACTGATCTTGAATTGCTGATCCGAACCGCCGACCGTAATCATACCCCGGGCGCTGTCCAGGGTGATTTCCCTGCCTTCGGCAATCGCGTCGAAAAGGTCACGGGATTCAAAAATCGGCAGACCCATATTGAAGGCGTTACGGTAGAAAATGCGTGCGAAACTCCTGGCCACCACACAGGAAATCCCCGCTGCTTTAATGGCGATGGGCGCATGCTCCCGCGAGGAGCCGCAACCGAAGTTTTCACCGCCGACGATGATGTCCCCGGATTGCATTTTCGTGACAAAAGCGGGGTCTGCGTCTTCCATGCAGTGTTTGGCCAGTTCCGCGGGATCGGACGTGTTCAAATAGCGCGCAGGAATAATCGCGTCGGTATCGATGTTGTCTCCAAATTTCCAGACTTTTCCTTTAAATAGCATTAGATAATCCTTTTATTTGTTTATAGTTCTTCCGGTGACGCAATCCGGCCCAGGACGGCGGATGCCGCGGCTACGGCGGGACTTGCCAGATAGACTTCACTTTTGGGATGTCCCATGCGTCCGACAAAATTACGGTTGGTTGTAGCCACTGACCGTTCGCCTTCGGCCAGGATTCCCAGGTGTCCTCCCAGGCACGCGCCACAGGAAGGCGGACTGATCACCGCGTCGGCGTTCAGGAAGATTTCGAGCAGTCCTTCCTGCATCGCCTGCTTGTAGATCAATGGCGTCGCCGGAACCACAATCAGCCGGACACCGGCCGCGGCTTTGCGGTTTTTTAAAATCTGCGCGGCGATGCGCAAATCTTCAATCCGGCCGTTGGTGCAGGAGCCGATCAGGGATTGATCGATCTTCACCTGGCCCGCCTGACTGATCCCTTTGACGTTGGAGGGCAGATGCGGAAAGGCCACCTGCGGTTCCAGTTTGCCTGCGTCTATTTCAATGATCTGCGAATAAACCGCGTCGGCATCGGACGTATAAAATTGGTAAGGCCGTTTGGCCCTTGGTTCCACATATTCTCTGGTCATCGCGTCGGGCGGGAAGATACCATTTTTCGCGCCGGCCTCGATGGCCATGTTGGCCATGGAGAGTCGGTCGGCCATCGGCAGATGACTGATCGTTTCACCGGTAAATTCCATCGCCTGATAAAGGGCGCCGTCCACGCCAATGCGGCCGATGATATTCAGAATCAAATCCTTACCCGAAACCCACTTGGACCGTTTGCCGTAAACCACGAATTTGATGGAAGACGGGACCTTGAACCAAAGCTCGCCGGTCAGCATGGCCGCGGCCAGATCCGTGCTGCCGACGCCCGTGGCAAAAGCGCCCAGCGCGCCATACGTGCAGGTATGGCTGTCCGCGCCGATGACCAGATCGCCGGGGAGGACAATGCCTTTTTCCGGCAGGAGCGCGTGTTCCACACCCACCTGCCCGCCTTCATAAAAATGGGTGACACCGTGTTCGAGGGCAAATTCACGCACCGTCTTGCACTGCTGGGCGGAGCTGATGTCTTTATTCGGCGTGAAATGATCGAGTACCAGCGCCACTTTATCCTGATCAAAAACCTTTTTTCCACCGGCTGCCCGGAATTCCCGAATGGCGATGGGTGCGGTGATGTCATTGCCCAAAGCAATATCCACTCTGGCGTTTATCAACTGGCCGGGTGC
>DFZJ01000092.1 GCA_002382045.1 Syntrophaceae bacterium UBA4059 | reverse complement strand
TGGGCGTGAAGGTTAATGAAAGACGACTGGCGATGACGGAAGTGATCGACGCCATCGAAAAAGGAACACTAAAGGAGGCTTTTGCCTCGGGAACAGCCGCCATCATTTCACCGGTTGGGCAGATTTATTTCCGCAAAAAGGAATATTTGATTAACGAAGGCAAGACCGGAGCGCTGGCCGATAAGTTATATAATGAAATCATGCAGATTCAATATGGAATGAAAGAAGATCCATTCAGCTGGCGTGTGCAACTTGCTTAGAGGGAGCAAACAAAGATTGAGGCCGTTTCAGAGTTTATCCCTTGGATACGGGCACTTGAATTTGTATTCCACAATCCTGTGGAAAAGCTTGTTGATAACCATGTTTATAAATCGGGTAAGTCCGCAATGCTCAGGCTTTTAGACCGGATTGCCTAAGGTTTGGGCAGGACAATAATATAATAATATCAATTATTTGCAAATATGCCCTTAGATCATCGCTACTTATGCGCCACTTGCAATAAAGATATAAACGCTATTAAAAAAATGTGCCATTTACGATCAAATTTTTGAGTAAAAAAAGATGAAAACAATTATTGATAAAAATTGGTTATTTAGAATGATGAAGTCGATTGCCGTTTTTTTGACCGTTTTTCTGGCGATGATTTCACCCGCTGATTCCTGTGCCGCCGAAGTGCCGCCTATTGATGATACCGTGAACCGGCTGCAGCGGATTTATGAGCAGACCCGGGATTTTCAGGCGAATTTTATTCAGGAAACCACTGTGAAATCCATCCGCAAAACCGATACGGAAGAGGGGATCGTCTATTTTAAAAATCCTAAACAGATGTTCTGGGATTATAAAAAGCCGAAAACGAAAAAGCTGATTGTTAATGCACAAAAATCATGGCTTTATCTGCCGCAGGATAAAGCGGTTTATACTCAGGAATCTGACAAGATTTTTAAATCAGAGGCCTTGATTAAATTTTTGTCCGGTTTGGGAAAGCTCCGGAATGATTTTACCATTAAATACGATCCTTCCGGTGCGGTGGATCAAAACGGTAACTATCTGCTGCTGCTGTACCCGCGTGAAAAAGGAGCATCCTATCAATATCTGCAAATGACGATTGCCAAAAATGACTTTCATATTCTTCGGGTCAGTTTTGATGATGTCATGGGTAATTCCACGATCCTGAAATTTTCCGGCGTCAAAATGAACACCGGTCTTTCCTCAAAATTATTCCAGTTTCAGCCGCCGTCAGGCGCCAGTATCTTCAAAATGCCCTGATTATAAATCCAGACCGCTGCCCGTAATATCCTTATCCAACTTGATAGTTTCCTATGAATAAGGCATCCAATGATTTTATCATCTTTTCAAAAAGTCCCTTATAGGTATCTCTTCCATATGATGCCAATGCCATCGTTTTCCCTTCCTCGAAATCTTTAAATCCCAAGAAGTGAGTGAAATTTGTATAAAGTACGCCCAAGGAATGAAAAATCGGAATTTTATATCGAAGATGAAGATGATGATCTATTACTGAATAAACTGATGCCGAACAGTCGTCGCCATGCGCATCCACAATAAACCCATATAACGCACCATCAGCAATTCGGAGGATAATTTTATGAAAATATTTGTGCATATTAAATCAATTTCCAAATCTTATTTGATTACCAACCACTATATAACAAATTTAAATAACTGGATTACGACTCCCGTGCCCCTGTGTATTCATCAGCATGACAAAACCGGTGATTTCCGGCTTTTTACAAGTTCGTCTGTCATTCATAATTCCCGATATGCTATATATAAATAATATTGACAATGATAATATCATATATAGCTGTCTGTATGTGACTCCTTGAATGAATTATAAGAGCGCAGTGGGGGTCATTGTGGACGTTAAAGAAATTCAAAGACAACTTGGCTTGCGTTTGAGGGAGTTGAGATTGGAAAAAAAATCAAGGCAAGAAGATTTGGAAAAATGGGATTTCTCTTATCGTTATTATGGAATGGTTGAGCGTGGGCTTGTAAATCCATCACTGGACACTCTTCTGAGGCTTTGCAGAATATTCGATGTGAGTTTGTTGGAATGGTTCAGATTTTTGGAAATCGACGGAATACCTACCGACGAGCGTGAAGCCGTAGCAATGAGAATATCTAAAATTCTGAAAGAAAATGAAAAAAATAAAATTAAAAAGCTGAAAGTATTTCTAGACGAAATATTATAGCTGCGCAGTTGACAGAGGGAACGCTGTTTTCTTTTAACTCTTTCTTAACGAACGGATTATTATCATGCAGGTCTACATGACGGGCAGCATGGGATTTGTCGGAACTTATCTTTCGAAAAAACGCATTTCCGAGGGACACGTGGTTACAATTCTTACCCCATAATCAGGCCGGAGCATCAATTTTCAGCCGCAGGACTGCCGAACAAAAAAAGATTTTGCGGGACAGCCGTATCGACACGACACGCAACATTGTCGAAGCCCTGCCTGCCCGCTGACTCAACAAGGATAACGCTTTTCAGTACGTCGGCGGCTGGCTATTACGGTTTTCATGAAGATGAAGAGCTGACCTTCTTTTCATTAAAGCCGTTGAAAACCTTTGCGTCGTATGGCGGCAATGGACATTTTCCAAAGATGCTTGACTTTTCCTCACCATAAAGCCATATTTACGCTGCCAATGGGCAAATAGAAGATGCTTCATTTCTGATGATTAAGGAGAATATTATGAGAATAGCTGTGACAGACCAGGGGGTGGTCATTCCGAAAGATTGGTTTCCCGACGTCGAAGAGGTCGATGTGGAAAAGACAAGGGATGCCATTGTTGTGCGGCCCAATCTTGCCCGTGATCCCATTGTGGAACTGGGAAAAAATCCTGTCGATTGTGGCATTTCTGATGGGTCGGAGCAGCATGATCGCTACCTTTACGGGGGCAATGGATGAGGAGCATCTTTGTTGATAGCGGTTTTATTATTGCTCTGGAATCGGTGACCGATCAAAATCACGAAAAGGCTTCACTACTATGGAATGAGCTTCTGAAAGACTTACCAGTGCTGGTTACGACAACATATGTCATTGACGAGATCGTCACCTTCTTCAACAGCCGCGGCCGTCATGCCAAGGCGGTAGAGATCGGTAATAGATTGATGAGCAGCCATTCAGTTCGTGTTATTCACATCGATAAAGGGCTTTTTGATAAAGGTTGGCAGTATTTTCAAAAACATGCAGACAAGACCTATTCAATGACGGACTGTATTTCCTTTGTCGTGATGAAAGAGCAGGGAAGCGAGTCGGCATTGTCTTTTGATAAACACTTCACCCAAGCAGGATTAAAAGTAATTCCATAATTGCTTCGTCACTATCATCGCCAGTAGGCGCCAGTATCTTCAAAATGCCCTGATTCCATCCGGTTTGGCGACCGTTACCCACAAAAAAGTTTCGCCGCCGATTTGGCGGTGCCGGGCGGATTCTACCGTGAAGCCTATGGTTTTTAAAACAGCATACAAGTTGTCAGGCGTCGTATGGCTGTAAAATAATTGTTCGCCCATAAATTCCTTATAGCCGTTAAAAACATCAGCACCAGTGTATTCCTTTGTCGCATAAGTAAAGAGGGAATGACCGCCCGGTTTCAGCCAGCGGTAGATTTTTTGAAAGATTGCCTCATGCTTTTGGTATTCAATATGAAAGAGGCAATAAATGGCCGTGACGGCATCAAACTGCTCATCGGGAAATTCCACTTCGGTCATATCGGCAAAGATGGTTTCCATGTCCGGTTGGTAGTGATGGGCCATTTCCAGCATTCTGGAAGAAAAATCAACGCCTGTGACCTGCCAGCCCTGCCGGATAAAGTGAGCGGGAAAAGGTTCTCCCGCGCCGCAGCCCAAGTCCAGCAGCCGGTTTGCCTTACCCGGCAATCTTTGAGCGAAATCAGAGATGACATCCGTCATATCAAATAAGTTCCGATTTTTATCGTACGTTTCTGCAAAATGGTCGTAAATCTTCTGGAGATTATTTTGCATCAGGTGTCCTTGATGAATCAAAAGGATTTTCACGATTAAAATCAGGCGTCAGGGTATCGTCGTTGACCTCCTGAATAAATAGATTTTCAAAACCAAGATCGAGGGCGTAATCCACGATTTGATGATATTCATTGCCGGTGATTCTGCGTCCCAGTTGCGGGTGTGATTTTACGCGATCGATGGGTGTATATTGCGACATAAGGCTGATCGGAATATTCGGGGATATTTTGCTTTTCAGCCGTTTGAGCGCTCTTTTCGAGTTTTCCAGTCGTCCGGGCAAAACCAGATGGCGGACGATGATGCCCCTTGTGGCGATCCCATTTTCCATTTCCAGATCATCGCCTGTCTGGCGCACCATTTCCCGAATCGCTTCGATGGCGATAGTCGGATATTCAGGCGCGTCGGAAAACAGCAGGGCATCTGCTTCCAACCCATATTTGAAATCGGGCAGATAAATATCCACCATGCCGTCGAGCATCCGGATGACCTCGGTGTTTTCGTACCCGCCGCAATTGTAAACAAACGGCACGGTCAGGCCCTGCATGCGCGCCAGGCACAATGCTTCCATGATCAGCGGTGTCTGCGGTGTCGGCGTCACTGGTTCGACATTGTGACACCCTTTTTGCTGAAGATCAAGCATAACGCGGGCCAGTTGTATAACAGTCAATTCCCGCCCACGGGTGCTATGAGAAATCTGATAGTTCTGGCAATAGATACAGCCGAGATTGCATGATGAAAGAAAAATGGTTCCCGCGCCGCCTGTTCCCGAAAGAGGCGGTTCTTCGCCATGATGGGCCAGCGCACAGTCCATGACGATATCGGCAGGAAGACGGCAATAACCTTTTTCGCCTTTGGTCCGGTCCACCCCGCAGGCCCGCGGACAAAGGGTGCAGGAGGTATACATATTCAAAAGTTCTTGAATGATCATTATTTTAAACCGATGTGCCCCGCAAGGGTACGCGTGCCCTGAAAGGGTATGAACCGCTGAACCGTGAACCGCTGAACCGCCTGCCACCTCGCGTGACCTTCAGGTGATCAGGTGGTGAACCACTGAACCGTTGAACCTTTTCCGGTTCCCTACATCTTTTCCACGACATCCCTGATTTTTCCGCTTTCCACCAGTTCCAGAAAATCCTCGCCCAGCGGCGCGGATAATTCCACCGCTTTATGCCAGTGGGCAATCCGCTCTTTATCTTTGTCCATGTAAGTCAGAAAGTCGTCGCGATCCGGCACTTTTTCGCCCGGCAGTTTATCAATAAAACTTTGCGACGGAAAAACCATCACAACATTATTCAGCGTCTGTTCATCCGGAACGCGTCGCTTAATTTTTTTGTCCAGCCAGCCGGGAATAATACGTTCCTGATGATGGAAAAAAAGCACCAGGTCGTTTTCCCTCGCGGCAAACTGATGCGACAGGTGATAATCAATTAAACCGCCGTCGCGATAAACGCCCCGGGGCGCGCCGAAAATATTTTCGACCCCGGCAACAACCAGTGGAATCGCGCCGGACGCCATGACCGCGTATTTAAAATTGATTTCATTGATCCGCACATACTTGCCCTGGAATTGCGGCTGAAAACAAAACGGGGGCGGTTTGGAGCCGTTGTAGAAAACAACCCGGTCGGCAAAATGGTAAAGGTTGTTGCGGGAAAAGAAGTTCAGAATATAACAGGCGGCCAGGGCGCTTTTCTGCAGCAGGAGGTTATCGGAGGCAACAAGATGCCGCGCCCGAGCTGTGATCACGGATAAACGATAGCGCTTGTTGGCCAGGGCAAAGGGCAGTGCGTCATCTTCGATGTAGGCATCCATGATGTGCGTGAATTTTTTCAGAATGGTTGCCGGCGTGTCCTTTCGGGTATAACCGACTGTGATATAAGCATTGAGTAATGTCTGATAACTCGCGACAGCCTGCGGTTGAAGCCAGGCGGCAAAACGCCAGGCGCCAGCGGATGACCCGATGAGGTGCACCGCCCTGGATCGTCCCAGAAGATTTTGCGTCAGAAGCGTCAGATCAAATCCGCTGGCGATAAGCCAGCGCGGCCCTACGGCCGCTCCGTAATACGCGGAAACGGCGTCAAAGTTGAAGCCGCCGTCTTTAATCATTTCGTAAGCTTTTTTCCCCGCTTTAATGCGCAATCGGCTCATAAAAATTTACCCAGGCCTTAGACCTTGACACATATCTTTTTGTCTTGTAAATGCAAATGGTGAGACCACTACTCTTTTAATTTAGAGTTGATGCGGTTTTTATCAATAAATAAAAAAAATGCAAGTCATTTTCATATATTCAAACAGAGGATCAAATGATGGATATTCATAACGCCGTAAAAAAAATAGCCGAGGATGCGCTTTCGGCATCGCGCCGTCTTTCCCGATGTTCGGCCAACCTGAAAAATGCCGCCCTTTTGCGCATGGCTGATGAACTCATCCGGCATCGTGATTTGATCCTGTCCGAAAATAAACGGGATGTCGCCAGTGCCCGGGAAAAGGGCCTTTCGGCCGCCATGATTGACCGGCTGTCGCTCAAAGAAGCCACCATCGAAGCGATGGCGCAGGGGCTTAGAGAGGTTGCGGCTCTGCCTGATCCGGTAGGCCGCGTTACCGCCATGTCCCGCCGTCCCAACGGTCTTTTAGTCGGCCGGATGCGGATTCCCCTGGGCGTGATCGGCATTATCTACGAATCGCGCCCCAATGTCACCGTGGACGCCTCCGCCTTGTGCCTCAAATCGGGCAACGCGGTTATTCTGCGAGGCGGTTCGGAAGCGATTCACTCCAATCTGGCGATTGCCTCTGTTTTGCAGGACGTCCTCCGGGAAAGCCCTTTGCCGGATAAAGCCATTCAGGTCATTGGGTTTACCGATCGCGAGGCCGTCTCGACGATGTTGCAACTCGATGAACAGATTGATTTGATTATCCCGCGCGGTGGCGAAGAACTGATTCGCGCCGTGGTGGCCCAGTCCAGGATTCCCGTCATCAAACATTATAAGGGTGTCTGTCATATCTTTGTGGATGCCACGGCCGACATCGACATGGCGGCGAATATCTGCACCAACGCCAAAGCGCAGCGGCCCGGCGTCTGCAACGCGCTGGAAACCCTGCTGGTTCATGCGGACATTGCGCCTGCGTTTTTGCCCAGGGCCGCGGATAGTCTGCAAAAAGCCGGCGTCCTGCTCAAGGGCTGCGAGGCGACAAGAAAGATCCTCAAAAATATTGACGCGGCAACCGAGGAGGACTGGTATGCGGAATACCTCGATTTGATTCTGGCCGTGAAGGTTGTGTCGGGAATCGATGAGGCCATCGCGCATATTGAAAAATACGGATCGCTGCATACGGAATCCATCATTACCAAAGATTATACAAACTCGCAGCGGTTTTTGAATGAAGTCAATTCTTCAACGGTGCTGGTCAACGCTTCCACCCGTTTTTCCGACGGTTTTGAACTGGGACTGGGCGCCGAAATCGGCATCTCCACCACCAAGCTTCATGCCTTCGGGCCGATGGGACTGGAAGAACTGACCACGTCAAAATTTATCATTTACGGCGACGGTCAGGTTCGCGGATGAAGTGGGGACTTTTCGGCGGAACATTTGACCCGGTTCATTTCGGTCACCTGCGTGCTGCCCAGGAACTGATCATTCTTCTGAATCTGGACCGCGTGATCTTTATTCCCGCAGCCAATCCGCCGCATAAGACGGGGCGCGTCATCACGCCCTTTGAACATCGCCTGCAAATGGTCAAACTGGCCATTGCGGGCAACAATTCCTTTTCTGTTTCGGATGTGGAATTCTCAAGGCAGGGAAAATCCTATTCCATTGATACCGTCCGGTATTTTTTAGATTCGCGTGATAAAAATCTGGAATTGTATTTCATCACCGGCCAGGACGCATTTGACGCGATTACCACCTGGCGCGAATGGGAAACACTCCTGGGGCTTTGCCACTTCGCCGTGATGACGCGTCCCGGTTATAAAAACGGGAGACTGGAAAATATCCTGCCCCGGGAGCTTGCCTCAACGTATGTTTATGCCGAGGGGCGCGATGGTTTCATCCATCCCGGAGGGAAAGGCGTATTTTTCCGCAAGACCACCTTTCTGGATATTTCCGCGTCGGATATCCGGGACAGCGTTCAACAGGGTCAATCCATCCAGTACCTGACACCGGATGCGGTGATCCACTATGTCGGGGCGAACAACCTTTATCAGCCGTGAAGCGTAAGGTGTCAGGCGTTCCTCATCCATCCATTTCCCTCATTTCCATTTCCAGACAGGCCGGATCATTTCTGCTCATTTTCCATCCAGCGCTTCCCGGATTAGCAAGGCCAGTTCTCTCCGGGTCAGTGGTTTTGTAAGACAGGACTTGATCCCCAGGGCATTGGCCTGCTCTTCCGTACCGGGTTCACGGAGTCCTGAGCACAGGATAATGGGAATGTCCGGACGGATCTGCAGAATTTTCCGGGAGAGATCAATACCGGTCATTTTCGGGAGGGTCATGTCTGAAAAGCATGCCTTCCACCAGCGTTTCCGTCAAAATGGTGCAATCCACAATGACAAAATTTTTGCTGGATCGTTCCGAATTCTGATGGATGGCCCAGGCAAACAGTTCTTTTCCCGTGCCGGTTTCAAATGCAGCGACTGGCGCTTAATGCGCGTGTGCATGCGACGCATCTGGCTTCTGTGGCAGGACATGTTGAAAAATCAATTCCGGTCATCGCCGCAGTCCAGATGGAAAAAGTCACGCCCCCCGGTGGAGACTTCCTGGGCCGGCGGTGGAGATGCGTTGGGCGATAATGTCGAACTCTTTTAGCCAGGGTTCAGACGTGCTCTTCCAGAAATCCTTTTTGGCCTTCGGCGGAATAAATATCGAGGCAGACATCAACGATGTTTGCGTCGTAAAGGGCGCCGCGGTGTTTGGTGATTTCTTCAATGGCGGCTTCAATGCCCAACGCGGCGCGGTATGGGCGGTGGGCGGACATGGCTTCGATCACGTCGGCGAGGCCGATGATGCGCGCCTCCAGGAAGATATCTTCTCCTTTTAATCCCTGCGGATAACCGGAACCGTCCATCCTTTCATGATGCTGTAAAATAATCTGCGCGATCGGATAGGGGACCACGATGTTTTTGAGAATATCATACGCATTTTGAGAATGGGTTTTTACCATCTCCATTTCCAGGCGGCTTAATTGTCCCGGTTTGGTCAGAATCTCGGCCGGAACGGCTATTTTGCCGATGTCGTGAAGCAACCCGGCAATCCGAATGGCCTCAATCTGGTCTTCCGGCAGAGCCATTTTTCGCGCGATGATACAGGCGATTCTGGCGACCTGCTGCTCATGGCCTGCCGTATAGGGATCGCGGCTTTCCACAATTTTGGATATGACCAGCACCGTCCCTTCCAGAATCAGCTGAATCTTGTCATGGCTGGCTTTGAGTTCTTCCGCCCGTTGGGCCAGATGCAGCGTTTTGAGGCGCACTTTTTCTTCCAGATGCCTGTTCAGATCAATCAGTTCCTTATTTTGTTTTTTGACCAGTTCATCCAGCCGCCGGTTCTCGATAAGCAGCTCCGCTTTAGACAGCATCTGGTTGATGGAAAAAAGCAGCTCATCACGGTGCCACGGTTTGGTGAGATATAGATGAATGCCGCCGCTGTTGATGGCCTGGATGATCGCCTCGATGTCGGCATAACCGGTCAGCAATACCCGCATGGCGTTGGGGCAGATCTGCCGGGCCTGAGTGAAAAATTCTACGCCCGTCATGCCCGGCATCATCTGATCGGAGATAATCAGGGAGAAATCCGGCGATTCTTTTAATATCCGGAGCCCTTCTTTTGCGGAGCTGGCCGTCCGCAGATCATACCCTTCATCCGCCAGCGTCATGGTCATTATATCCAGAATGGCTTCTTCATCATCAATAATCAAGATCGAATGCCGGAGCTGTAATGGTGTGATCGGAAATGAATTCATAGGATTAAGTCCATCGCCTCGATAAATATTTGATTCCTGTCATTCTGGCGCTTTGCTGTGGAACCCGACGTGTTTCAGGATAGCAGAACATGCCGAATAAAAAAAGCAGAAAAACGGAGAGGATGATCGTCATCCAACAGGACCGGTTTGATCCGCCGCCCGTTTTTTCCGGTCATCAAGAATTTTTCTTAAAAACTGGCCGGTGGCAGACTGTTCATTTTGCGCCACTTCCTCTACCGTGCCCGACGCGATAATCCGTCCGCCGCCGGGGCCGCCGCCGGGGCCGAGATCGATCACATGATCCGCGCTCTTAATGATATCCAGATTGTGTTCAATGACCACCATGGTATTTCCCATATCCACCAGACGCATCAGAACGTCGAGCAATTTTTGTATGTCCGCAAAATGCAATCCGATGGTCGGCTCATCCAGAATGTACAGCGTGTTACTGTTGGTCCTTTTGCCCAGCTCGCGGGCCAGTTTAATCCGTTGCGCCTCGCCTCCGGACAGGGTGGTGGCAGACTGCCCCAGTCGGATATATCCCAGTCCGACATCGCAAAGCAACTGCAGGTGCGTTTTGATGGAAGGGATGTTGGCGAAAAAAGCCAGCGCCTGCTGGACGGTCATATCCAGGATGTCGGCAATGCTCTGGTCCTTGTATTTGACATCCAGCGTGTCCGCATTGAAGCGTTTGCCGTGGCAGACATCACAGGTGACATAAACATCCGGCAGAAAATGCATTTCAATTTTAATCAGCCCGTTTCCTTCGCAGGCTTCACACCGTCCGCCTTTCACGTTGAAGCTGAAACGTCCCGGTTTATAGCCGCGCACGCGCGCTTCGGGGAGCCCTGTGAAAAGGTCGCGGATAAAAGAAAAGATGCCCGTATAGGTGACGGGATTGGACCTGGGGGTCCGTCCGATGGGCTGCTGATTAATCATAATGACCCGTTCAATATTGCCCAGATCCTTGATTTTCCTGATTTTCCCCATGCCGCCCGTGTGTTGATTAAGGCGGCGTGCCATGACTTTGTAAAGGGTTTCAATGACCATCGTGCTTTTGCCGGAACCGGACACGCCGGTCACGGCGGTCATAACGCCCGTGGGGATTTTAATATCAATATTCCGGAGATTATTTTGCGACGCGCCTTCCAGGATAATATGACGGCCCTGAGCGGGGCGTCTTCTGGCGGGCAGGGCGATGGTTTCTCTGCCGGACAAAAATTTTCCGGTCAGCGAGGTTTCACTGACCAGGACTTCGGCAGGCGACCCTTGAAAAATAACTTCACCGCCCTCGGTACCGGCGCCCGGCCCCATGTCCACAATATGGTCGCAGGCCAGCATCATGTCGGCGTCGTGTTCCACCACCAGCACGGTGTTGCCCATGTCGCGCAGTTGTTTGAGGGTGTCAATCAGCCGCAGATTATCTTTCTGGTGCAGGCCGACGGTCGGCTCATCGAGTACATACAAAACGCCCATCAGGCCGGAGCCGATTTGCGTGGCCAGGCGGATGCGCTGGGACTCCCCGCCGGAAAGCGTGGAAGTTGTGCGCGCCAGGTTGAGATAATCCATGCCGACATTGAGCAAAAACGTCAGCCTGCTTTTGATCTCCTTGAGAATGCGCTCGGTAATCAGCATTTCCTGCGCCGAGAGATTCAGGGTCTGAAAAAAGTCAAAACATTCGCGGATGGACATCAGGCAGAGGTCGTAAATGTTTTTACCGCCGACCGTGACGGCCAGGCTTTCTTTTTTGAGCCGCGCGCCGCCGCACGTTTCACAGGGCCTTAAATCAATGTAGCGCGCCAGATCATTGCGAATGGCGGTGGACGTGGTTTCCCGCCAGCGACGCTCGAGTTGTTTGATCGCGCCTTCAAAAGGCTTGTGGGCAAAATAGCGTTTGTCCGGACGGTCATGATAAAATTTGATCGATTCGTCTCCCGAACCGTAAAGGAGAACCTTCCGGATTTTTTCAGGCAGCTTGTTAAACGGCATGTTGATATCGAACTTGTAGTGGGTCGACAGCGCATCGAGAATGTTATGGTAATACATTGAGTTGCGTCCGGCCCAGGGCGCGATGGCGCCTTCCCGCAGGGACAGGCCCGCGTCGGGAACCACCAGGTCGGGCGCGAAATGCATGCGTGAACCCAGGCCGTTGCATTCCGGACAGGCGCCGTAGGGCGTGTTGAAGGAAAACACGCGAGGCGCCAGCGTGGCCATGCTGATGCCGCAATCGGGACAGGCGTACTTTTCAGAGTACAGGGTTTCACAACCGTCGGCGGTTACAATCCGGACCAGCCCGTCGCTTTTACCCGCGGCAATTTCCACGGAGTCACGCAGTCTTTTGCGGACGCCTTCTTTCAGGACCAGACGGTCAATGATCAGATCGATGTCATGGCGTCTGGTCTTCTGAAGGACCATATCTTCCGACAGATCCCGAATTTCTCCGTCAATGCGGACACGCGCAAAGCCTTCCTTCTGGAGCTTTTTCAATTCTTTGGCAAACTCGCCTTTTTTGCCCCGCACCATCGGCGACAGGACGCTGAAACGCGAGCCTTGGGGCAGGTCAAGCACGCTTTGCACAATGCTGTCGATGGTTTGTGACTGAATCTCGCGTCCGCAACGGTGACAGTGGCAGACGCCGATGCCGGCGAAAAGCAGACGAAAATAGTCGTAAATTTCAGTGACCGTGCCCACGGTGGAGCGCGGGTTGTGGCTGGCTGCGCGCTGTTCGATGGCAATCGCGGGCGAGAGGCCCTCGATGGATTCCACATCCGGCTTGTCCATCTGGCCGATAAACTGGCGCGCGTAAGTGGAGAGCGACTCGACATAACGGCGCTGGCCTTCGGCGTAAATGGTGTCAAAGGCCAGAGAAGACTTGCCGGAGCCTGAGACGCCGGTGATGACCACCAGTTTGTCGCGGGGAATGTCCAGGCTGACGTGCTTGAGATTATGCTGGGCCGCGCCCTTGATTTTTATCAGATCCATATCAGGGTTTGCTGCTTTCTAAAGCCGGACATCAATAAAATATTTTTTGCGGACTTCGACAATCCATTCATCATATTTTTTGCTGATCTTTTCCTCTTCAATCGTTGCTTTTATTTCTTCGCGCACCACCTTGATCGGTTTCAATCCCGCCCCGCGCTTATCCACAACGGCGATAATCTGAAATCCCGTTTCCGTTTCAATCACGCCGCTTATCTGTCCAACGGGCAGGCTGAAGGCCGCCTGTTCCACTTCCGGTAAAATGACGCCTCTTTCCACAAAGCCGATATCGCCGCCCTGAGCCGCGGCAGGCCCCTGGGAATATTGCGCCGCGAGCATTTCAAACGATTCGCCTTTCAGGATGCGGGCGTGCAGCTGCCGGGCCTGCTCGCTGACGCTTTTGCGGGTTGCTTTATTCGTCCCTGCGGGCAAAAAAATCAATTTTATGTGTACCGCTTCTTTCCCCTCATAATCCTGACGATGCTTGTCATAATACTCGCCGATTTCCTGATCGGTGACCAGTATTTTGGATTGAACTTCCCTTCTGAGCAGTTTCATGCGCAGCAGTTGCCCTTTGATGTCTTTTTTGACGGTTTCCAGGGTTTTTCCTTCAGCCGCCAGCTTTTTTAAATAGGTTTCCATGGAAACATCATTTTTGGCCAGCATATTGTTGATGACACCCATGACTTCTTCGTCTTTGATGGCGTCAAACCCCGGCCCCACTTTTTTGGCCTCCTGCTCAATCAGCATCTGATCAATCATACGCTGCAGAAAGGCGGCCTGGGTCTTCCTCAGCATGGCTTCTTTGTCAGGGCCTTGATAGGTATCGTCAATATTCTTCGCATAGGGTTCGAATGCCCGATTCAGTTCGGACAGCGTGATGACCTCATCGTTGACGACGGCGACAATTCTATCAATTACTTCGGCGGCGGCAGCTGCCCCCAAGAGCAGGAGCGCCAGCATGGCTGTAAAAAATAATTTATAAATCTTCAAAGTTTCCCTCCCGGTTTGAAATTTATTTTCAAGGCGCCTTTTTGAGAATATCGATTTCTTTTTTGACAATGGCTTTTGCTTTCAATCCCGCAAGCCAGACGGTAAAAGCCGCGTCTTCCTTTTGAGCCCGGATGCGGGCCATGACGATTTCCCTGCAATCAGCAAAAGATCTTGCCCGGGCGGGCCGAATTTCCGTTACTTTGAAAATGTGGTAACCATAAGCGCTTTTCACAATCGGGCTGATTTTGCCGGGGCGTAACTTAAAGAGCGTTTTGTCGAATGGCTCCGGCATGGTTTCGCGGGAGATCAAGCCCAGGTCGCCGCCACGGACCGCTTCCGGTCCGATGGAGACCTGGGATGCGACTTTGGCAAAATCCTCGCCTTTTTCCAGTCTGGCCTTTATCTGCAATGCTTGTGCCGGGCTCCGAACAACAATTTGCGACGCCCGGATGCGCGTTTCAGGTTTGCACAGATCGGGATGTTCATTAAAATAATCTTCCGCTTCGTCCTCCGAAACGCGGATCGGCGCATTGACGTCTTCGGCCACCAGCCTGTCGAACAGCATCTCTTTTCTCAGCTCTTCGCGCCAGTCCTCATATCGCACATTTTGCGCGCGGAGCAAATCAAAAAAATTGGCTCCGTAATCTTTCCGGATATCCATCAGCTTTTTTTCCAGTTCCGTATCGCTGATGGACAGGTTAATTTCCCTGGCTCTCTGAAGGATAATTTTTTCCGTGATCATCGAATCCAGAATTTCTTCTCCCAGTATCTCCCGTTTGTTTAATGAATCAGGGAAAGCCCTGGGGGAGAGCAGCCCTTTCTGGGCATTTAATCTTTGCTGATATTCCTCCAGATAAATTTTTTCGCCGTTGACCGTGGCAACCGCCTTGCGCTGGAGGCCATGATCACAACCGCTGAGAGCAAAAAAGCACAGAACTCCCAGAAACACCAGGGGCATTAACGGTCTGCAGGGTCCGGTTAAATTTTCTAATACAGGCGGTCGCATGTTGTTCATAATGTTTCATATCTTGATAATAATTATTGGGCAAGCATCTTTAAGAGTCCTTCGGCATGATCCAGAATTTCCGGAGCGGTTAAGCTCTGGGCGGGCAGGAACAGTTTGAAATCCGGCGTAAATCGTAAGTCTTTGATTTTCTTGCGGGAGAGGGCAATGATTTTAGCCGGATCAATCGGGGAGTTCTCCCGGAAATACAGGTAAAAGTATTTGCCGTCGTATCCCATTTTTTTGGCCCGTAAGGGTTGCAATTGATTACGGATACCGATCACCCGCAACAGATTTTCCGCTGCGGCAGGCAGGGGCCCGTAACAATCGATCAGCTCGCTGCGAATCTCGTCCAGATCCGGAGCGCAAGCCGCGTGCGATATTCTTTTATACAAAATCAGCCGCTGATGAATGTCCTCTACGTAATTTTCAGGGAGAAAAGCGGAAATTCCCATTTGAATTTCTGGAAGAGATTCTTCGACAGGCGTTGAATCTCCTTTGAACTCCCGCACGGTTTTTTCCATCAGTTCGGTATAAAGTTCGTAACCGACGGCGGAGATATGTCCCGCCTGCGACAGGCCCAGAAGATTGCCGCCCCCGCGGATTTCCAGATCGTTGTAAGCGATGCGGAACCCGGAACCCGGTTCGGAAAATTCCTTGATGGCCTGAAGCCTTTTTAAGGCGTCGCGCGACAGGAGCGCGCCTGCAGGCAACAGCAGATAGGCGCTGGCCTCCTGATTGCCCCGGCCCACACGGCCGCGGATCTGATAGAGCTGGGCCAGACCGAAGCGGTCGGCGCGGTTGATGATGATCGTGTTCGCGGAGGGAATATCCAGGCCCGAGCCGATAATGGTTGTGCAGATCAGCACATCGAATTCCCGTCGGATAAACTGCGACATGGCTTTTTCGATGTCCGAAGGTTTCATCTGGCCGTGCACCACGCCGACTCTTGCCCGGGGGACGAGCCGCTGCGCCAGATGGGCGATGGAATAGATGGAGCGCACCCGGTCATGAACAAAAAACACCTGGCCGCCCCGCGCCAGTTCCGCTTCTATCGCGGATTTGATGGTATCTTCATCAAACTCCAGAACATAGGTTTTGATCGGCTGTCTTTCTTCCGGCGGCGTGTTGATAATGGATAAATCGCGGATGCCGACGAGCGACAGATGCAGCGTGCGCGGAATCGGCGTGGCCGAAAGCGTCAGCACGTCAACCAGGGTTCGCATTTTCTTCAGCTTTTCCTTGTGCGATACGCCGAACCGTTGTTCTTCATCAATAATCACCAGACCCAGGTTTTTGAATTCCACATCCTTTTGCAGCAGGCGGTGCGTGCCGACGACGATATCCACTTTTCCCAGACGAAGGTCTGCTATGGTTTTCTTGAGCTCGGCTGCGCTTTTGAAACGGTTGAGGACTTCCACGCGGATGGGGAAGTCGGCAAGTCTCCGGGAAAAAGTCGCGTAGTGCTGCTCGGCGAGAATGGTGGTGGGCGCCAGCAGCGCCGCCTGCCTGCCGTCCATGACCGCGCGAAATGCCGCCCGGAGGGCGACCTCCGTTTTGCCGAATCCCGCATCTCCGCAGATCAGCCGGTCCATCGGCTTGACGTCATCCATATCGGCATGAATATCTTCAATCGCCCTGGCCTGATCGGGCGTTTCTTCAAATTCAAAGATGGAACAGAATTCTTCATAGACGCGGTCAGGCGGCGCAAAGGATTTCCGCTCCATGGCTTCGCGGGCGGCGTAAATGGCCACCAGTTCCTCCGCCACATCCCGCACGGATTTTTTGACTCTCTCTTTTACCGCGTCCCAGGAGGCGCCTCCCATTTTTTCGATTTTCGGTGTGTAGCCGTCCGGTCCCAGGTAGCGCTGTATTTTTTCCAGCGCGTTCACCGGCAGGTAAAGCTTGTCGGAATCGAGATATTCAATGACCAGAAAGTCATTTTCAATTTTGCCCACGGTAATTTTTTGCAGGCCGCGGTAAATCCCGATGCCGAAATCCGTATGAACAACAAAATCACCTTCTTGGAGATCACCGAAGGATTTCAGAAAATAACCTTCACGGACCGGCCGCAGGCGGCGGCGGGATGTTTTTTTGACAAAGATTTCTTCTTCGCTCAAAAATGCCAGATTCAGAGATTCCATGACAAAACTGCCGGATATTTTTCCTTCTTTCAAGAAAAGCGAAGGCCTGTCGCCGCGATCATCGACCGCCGTGAGCAGGGGATCCTCCGCAGGCAGAATCCGCACCGGCAGACCATACCCGGTCAGCAGATGACCCATCCGGGCCGTGTCTTCCGGCGTCGGTGAAATGAAAAACACACTCATGCCGGAGGCCAGCCGGTTTTTGATTTTATCCGCCGTAAGGCGCAGAAGGGCTTCTTCCTTTACTTCGCCTGCCAGAGGATCGGCGATCAGCGTTTCCCACTGCGCCGCAAGCGTCACCGCCGGAATAAGGGTTTCCTGAATATCCAGCGCAAGACCCGTGAGCCGAATTTTCCTGAATCCGGCCAGACGCGCCATGAGCGTTTCTTCCTCCAGATAGACCCCTGCGCTTTCCAGATAAAACTTGCCGTTCGCTTTGGCCTTGTAGAGCAGTTTGTCGATATTGGCTGCTGCGTTTTGCGCGGCCTGATCCATGGCCAGCGGATCGTTGAGGATCAAGAGAGCATTGGGCGGCAGGTAATCAAAAACACTTGAGAGCTTTTGCCCACCCAGGTTTCCCTCGTCGTCATAGTCCTCATAAAAGAGGGGCAGAAAGATCGGATTGACGGAGGTTGCGGATTGCTGCCGGAGTGTTTCCGTCAGACGGCTTCGAAGATCGCGCGGAAGTTCCAGATCGTCGGCCCGGCGCTTGACATTGCGGACGGCGCGATTGAGTCTTTCTTCATCGATCAGAATTTCACCGGCCGGGCCCAGGACGAAAGCGTCAACGGCAAGGCCGGAGCGTTGAGATGAGCAGTCAAAGCGGCGGATCGATTCAATCTCGTCGCCTGCCATTTCCAGACGCAGCCCTTCTTTTTCGGTGGGCGGAAAAATATCCAGAATATTGCCGCGGAGACTGAATTCGCCTTGGTTTTCCACCAGCGATACCCGCTGATAACCGCCTGCCAGGAGCTTCGCCGGGAACTCCTCCAGAAGCAGCATATCGCCTGTCGAAACAATTTTCAGGAACTGCTGAAAATCTGCTCTCGGCATGACTTTCTGCATGCAGGCCGCAAGGCAGGTGACAATAATCTTGCGGCTGTCCACCTGCAACTGCGTCAGCACATTCAGACGGGCCAGTTCTTCTTCCCGCTGCAGGGCGAACATGTCGATGGAAAGAAAATCAAGCGGCGGGTAATGCAGCACGGCTGTGTCCCCCAGAAAGAGCGCCAAATCGCGGGCGAAAGCGGCGGCTTCTCTGGCGGTGGGGCAAATGACGGTGAGGGGGCACTCCAGGCGGTCAAACAAAAGCGCGGTCAGAAACGGACGCGCGGAACCGGTCAGCCCGTGAACATCAATGCAGGGGGTCTCTTTACCCATCAGCTCCAGAAGCTCGCGCACAGGCGGGGCTTCCTGAAGTATTTTTTGATCGATAATTTTTCTCAATGAACGCAATCCAAACAAATCAAACAGCCGGTTAAGACATCGCCAGCATTTTATCCAGGGCTTTCCGGGCGGCCAGGCTCACATCCGGGGGAACCGTAATGGCCGGCTGCATCGTGGTGAGCGATTGCAAGATATCATCCAGCGATATTTTTTTCATGTCGGCGCAGAAAAGAGCGGGGGAGGCGGGAATAAAGGTTTTATCCGGATGGTGCTTTTGCAGTTCGGCCAAAATGCCTGCTTCCGTACCGATGATGATTTCCTTTGCCTGGGAGTCGCGGGCAAACCGCAAAATCGCCGCCGTGGAGCCAACAAAATCAGCCAGCGCCAGCACTTCGGGGCGGCACTCCGGATGCGCGGCAAACGGCGCCTGCGGATATTCCCGTTTGCGCGCCGCGACATCCTCGGCGGTCAGCGCCTGGTGGACGGGGCAACAGCCTTCCCAGGCGATAATGCTTTTACCCGTGACGGATGCGATATGGCGCGCCAGGTTGCCGTCGGGCAGCATCACGATTTTCTTAGACGGTGGCAGGGCATTGATAATCTTGACCGCATTGGACGATGTGCAGCAAATATCGCACTCGGCTTTAACTTCCGCGGTGGAATTGATGTAGGTCACGAAAACAGCATCCGGCTCCTGCCGCCTCATTTTTTTTACCGCGTCGGCTGTCGCCATGTCGGCCAGAGGACAGCCCGCATCGGCTCTGGGCAGCAGGACGGTTTTTTCAGGCGACAGAATCGCCGCGCTCTGCGCCATAAAATGTACGCCCGCAAAGACGATCACTTTGGCGTCCGAGCGCGCTGCCGCCTGGGCAAGTGCCAGTGAATCACCAAGAACATCGGCTATTTCCTGAATTTCGGGCCGGGCGTAGTAGTGAACCAGCAAGATGCCCTGCTTTTCGGCCAGCATTTTACGAATTTTGTTCTGTTGTGGGGTCATGAATTGTATCCTTAAATATATAATATTCTCTTTCACTAGCGCAAATGTTCATTTAGTTCAAGAAGAAGAAAGGATCAATGGTTCAGTGGTTCACGGTTCACGGTTCAACGGTTCAGGGTTAAGAGCAAACGTTTTGCGAATATTTATTATTTGTTTTAAAGGTTTATCGAGTCAGACGATGTTAATCTTTTGTGCCCTTACCCTCTGCATTGCATTTTGATCTTCAACCGCTGAACCGTGAACCCTGAACCNNGTGAACCCCTGAACCGCTGAACCCTTGAACCTCCCCTAAACCTTTTTTATTGACAACCTTCACTTCTTTGATAAAGTGGCGCCCCTGTGAGGAAGACAACGAAATGATTGCCGTGGAAGAGGCGCTTAAAATTATTCTGACCGGCTGCCGTCCGCTGGGACTGGAAAAAGTCGATATTCTGAATGCCCGCGGCCGGGTGATCGGCGAGGATATTGTTGCCTTGCGCGATATTCCCTCCGTCTCGAATGCCGCGAAAGATGGTTATGCTCTGCGATCCGGAGACACGAAAGACGCAAAAGCAGGAAAGCCCGCAGTCTTCGAAGTTATTGAAACTATTGCCGCGGGCCGTGTTCCCCGCAAAACCGTTAAAGACGGGCAGGCTGCACGCATTATGACCGGTGCGCGGATTCCCAAAGGCGCGGATGCCGTCGTTTGCCGGGAGGATACGGTGGAGTCCGGCAAGACGGTGTTGATTAAATCTGCCGCGTCTCCGGGGCTGGAAGTCCGTTTTCCCGGCGAGGATGTCCGGAAAGGGAAACGGGTCATCGCGGCGGGAAGCGTTTTGCGCCCGGGGCATATCGGCATGCTGGCGGCGCTGGGCAAGGCGAGGGTCAGTGTTTACCAGAGACCGCGTGTGGCGATTCTTGCCACCGGTGACGAACTGGTTGATATTGAGATTGATCCGCCAGCCGGTAAAGTTGTCAATTCTAACAGCTATGCGCTTGCCGCTCAGGTTCTTGAGTGCGGCGGCATTCCGGTCATGCTGGGCATTGGCCGTGATCAAAAAGAGGAACTGGTTGAAAAATTTCATGTGGCGCGAAGATCTGATGTGATTCTTTCCTCCGGCGGTGTTTCGGTGGGTGATTATGATTTTGTCAAAGACGTGATGGGCGATATCGGCAACGCCATGCACTTCTGGCGGGTCGCCATGCGTCCCGGCAAACCGCTGGCTTACGGCGCCATCGACGGTGTTCCGCTTTTCGGTCTGCCCGGCAATCCGGTTTCCGTGATGGTTTCTTTTGAACAGTTTGTCCGTCCCTTTTTGCTGAAAATGCAGGGACATACCCGGATCTTCCGTCAGACGTTCACCGCTGAAAGCGCCCAGGATATCAAGAAAAGCGCCGGCATCAAGCATTTTATCCGTGCGGTGGTTCAAAAAGAAAAAGGCCGTTACGTCGCCCGCATGACAGGCGAGCAGGGGTCGGGTATTTTGACATCCATGGTGACCGCCAACGCTTTTATTGTTCTCAATGAAAATGTTTCTTGTGTGAAAAAAGGGGAAAAGGTTGTCCTGCAGCTGCTGGATGAAACGCTGATCAAAACGGATGTTTCCCGCTTCGATTAGGCGCTTTGTCCGGGGGGGGAAGATAATAAATTTTAGGATGCGAGGAAGGAAGGTTATGCGAAAACTGATCGTATGTGTTTTTGTTTTACTGTTGGCTTTGCCGGCGGGGGCCGCCCGGCCTCAGACGGAAGACCAGAAAACTCTTTATGCCCTGGGTGTTCATATGGCGCGGCAGATGGTGATGTTCAATCTATCCGCCGAGGAGGTCGAATTTGTCAAAGAGGGTATGACGGACGCGGTTGCCGGTAAAAAACTGATGGCTGAACCGGAAGCCTATGGAAAAAACCTCAATGCCCTGGCCCAAGAAAGGATGCAGGCCACTGCGCAAAAACAAAAAGAGCTGTCCAAACCGTATCTGGAAAAAGCTGCCGCTGAAAAAGGCGCGCAAAAAACAGCCTCCGGCCTGATCTATCAGGAAATCAAGACCGGCAGCGGCGCCCGACCCAAAGCGTCGGATACGGTTCAGGTTCACTATGCCGGCACACTGATGGACGGCAAGGAATTCGACAGTTCCGTTAAACGTGGTCAACCCGCGGAATTTCCGTTGGGGCAGGTTATTCCCTGCTGGACGGAAGGTGTCGGTAAAATGAAAGTCGGGGGCAAGGCTAAACTGACATGCCCTGCCGATCTCGCTTACGGCGACCAGGGCAGACCGCCCATGATTCCCGGCGGCGCGACGCTGGTTTTTGAAGTCGAACTGCTGGAAGTAAAAGCAGCCCCTGCGGCGTCCGTGACCAAAACGCCCACCGCTTCCAAGGCAGGCAAGAAGAAATAGTTTTGAGGCTGATGACCGGCGCCGATGTCATTTTTGTTTTTTTGTGATCAGGTTTTCCCGGGTTGATTGAACTCATTGTCTCAGGGTAAAGAGCAATTAAATTAAAAGAGAAAAGAAAGGAATTTTATGCGTAAACTAATGATGGTTGTTTTTATTGCCCTTATGGCCGTTTGGGGGTGTTCACCGGAAGCGCCGAAAACAGAAGATCAGAAGGCTTTCTATGCCTTGGGTGTTCATCTCAACAAACAATTGTCCGTTTTTGACCTGTCGCCCGAAGAGTTGAAGTTTGTCCAGCAGGGCATGTCCGATGCGTCCGCCGGTAAAAAGCTGGCGGCGGAGCCGGAAGCCAACATGCGGAAACTGGGTGAATTGGCTCAGGCTCGCATGGCGAAAGCCACGGAAAAACAAAAAGCGCAAGCCAAGCCGTTTTTAGAAAAAGCCGCCGCTGAAAAAGGCGCGCAAAAAACAGCCTCCGGTCTGATCTACAAAGAAATCAAGGCCGGCACAGGCGTTCAGCCCAAAGCCACGGACATCGTCAAAGTTCACTATACGGGCACGCTGATGGACGGCAAGGAATTTGACAGCTCCGTCAAACGCGGCCAGCCTGTCGAATTACCACTGAGTCAGGTCTTCCCCTGCTGGACGGAAGGCGTCAGCATGATGAAAGTGGGCGGCAAGGCGAAGCTGGTTTGTCCGTCGGAGACGGCTTACGGAGACAGAGGACGTCCACCCGTTATTCCCGGTGGCGCGACACTGATTTTTGAAGTGGAGTTGCTGGATGCGAAGGCGGCCACAGCGGCTGCTGTTCCTTCCGCACCGAAACCAAACGTCAAAAAATAGTTTTAATCAGCCCCATCATGTTTCAAGCGTCTCTTTTGAGGGGCGGGCTTTAAACCCGCCCCTTGTTATTGCCGGGGATGATCATGATCTGGGCGTTGGGTATCCGTTTTTTCAGTTCCGCTTCCAATCGTTCTTTTAAGTCGTAGACCGTTTTCATCCGGGTTTCGCTGTTGAATTCCAGAAATATTTCTATGAAAGTCTGGCTTCCCGAACGGCGCGTACGAACGCCGTGAATCTGATCATAGGCGTCGAAATTAGCGACCAGTTCGCGCAGAATGATCAGCAGATCATATTCGTCAAGACTGCGATCCAGCAGATCACTGATGGATCCGGAGAAAACGTCGTAGATCGATTTGATGATGCTGATCATGAGAAAAGATGTCGCGCAGACATCCAGATAACGCGTCCAGGCCGCGCCTTCAAAAATCAGCGAAATCCCCACGGCGAGGATAATCAGCAAATCTTCCAGCGCGCCCATTCTGGCCATTCGCCAGATCGAGCTGAAGATGGGAGAATGCTCCGTCTTGCTCAGCCGGTAATTGCGTATCCAGAGCCAGAGTGATGCGATGAAGGAAGCGAAAGTCAGGATCATGGCCACGAGGCCGCCATGCTGTTCGGCAGGATGGAGGATTTTCATGACGGTTTCGTAGCTGACAAATAAAACGGCCAGAAGCATGGTGATGCCGACGACAATGCTGGAGATGGTCTCCATCCTTCCCAGTCCGTAGGTGTTGAGCAGATCCGTTCCCCGTGTCATCCGCTTGACCGTATAGAGCGAAAGACCCGAAGCCAGTGCCCCCGTCAAGGCGATAACAAAATTGGCTACGAAAACAATGGAGTTGGATGTGGCGATGCCGATGGCGGAGACGCCAATTGTATAAATTTCCATCGCCATCATCAGCGCTAACAGGCGGATTTTTGTTTGATTGGAAACGGCTGCTGAAAGTTCACTCATAGAAATAACCTTCTGTTGATATGCTGCAACTATAGTAAGATGCATTTTGCATGTCAAGGAAATATCCCGCCGAATGCCTTTTTTAAAATTTATTATCGATGATGTTCTTTCTTCAAAAAAATGCTAAGAAGGATGCCAGAAGGCATGGGCAGCAAACATTATTTTGCGCCTCTTATCCATAATGTCCAGTGTTATGCTGATCGGGCCGGTCCTTTTTGCACACTGGGGAATCAGAACGAAAATCAGGAAAGAAAGAAAGCAGGCTCTGATTATTTTTGCCACATGGGTTCCGACGATGATTTTCGGTTTGGCTGTCAACATTATCCTTCCCAGTGTCGGCATGACAACCCCCGCCGTGGCCTATCTGGGAATTGTCATCTGGATCGGCGGATGGATCGACAACACGGAAATTCGGTGGAACAGGATTGGGAACGACCATTTCCCGAATGCTTGTGGAAATGGTGGGGGGAAAAAATCAGCCTGGAAAGTGAAGAAGGGCAAGGCGTAACTTTCTGGGTTGATCTTGTTTTCAGAAAGCAGCCCTTGCCGGACGAGCCGCAGTCCAAACATCAGGTGATTTTTCAGGAGCTGAAAATATTGATTGTCGATGACAATACCAATAACCGTTTTATTCTCCGGGAATACCTGAGCCCCTGGGAGTGTCATATTGCTGATGCCGAGCCGGCGGGAAAACTGGTGACGCAGCATACGATCAAGGAAAAACACACGGGCCAGGTTGTGATTCTGCTGGCGGAAGATTATCCGACGAACCAGCAGATCGCCATGAGTCATTTGCGTAGCGCCGGATATGCCGTCGATCTGGCGGAAAACGGCGAACAGGCCGTCCAGGCCTTTATGGGGAAGTCCTATGATCTGATCCTGATGGATGTTCAAATGCCCGTGATGGAGCAGAACAATGATTTTGAAATCCAGGACATTATGGATTATGATGCGGCACTTCTTGAATTCGGCGACGACAGGGATTTTATCTTAAAACAGTCTGATCGGAGCGGCCAATGAAAATATTGATAGCGGACGACGAACTCGTCAGCCGGAAGCTTATGGAACGGATTCTGACCGGTTATGGTGAATGCGAAGCGGTTGAAAGTGGAACAGCAACCCTTGAAGCTTTTAAAACCGCGGGTGAGAATCACAAGCCTTTTGACCTGATTACCCTTGATATTTCCATGCCCGATATGAGCGGGTTGGACGTCCTTTTTCAAATCCGGGCCATGGAGAAGCAAAAAGAAGTGCCGGCGGACAAGAGGACGGTCATTATCATCGTGACGGCTTCGGCAGACAAGGATACGATTGTCACGGCTGTTCAGAGCGGATGCAACGATTATATTGCCAAACCCTTCGATCGCGACACCCTGGCAAAAAAGCTGATCAAGCTGGGACTGGTCAATCCATCGGAGACGGGTTCTCAAAAAGGAGAGACCAGCCTGCTGAAGAAATCGGCCAGAGTAAATGACGGTTCTGCCGCACCCCCCGTGCGGCCGGAGGAAAACGTCATCGTGAAAGCCGTAAAAGATGTCATTGAAGCGTTTAAAAAGGGAAGAATCGAGCTGCCGGCGTTTCCCGCCCTGATTCAGAAAATCCAGGAGGTTCTCCGAATGCCGGATGTCACACTCGAAGATATCGCCGTGTGCATCGAGCAGGATCAGATCGTGACGCTGCGGCTCTTGAGTATGGCCAACTCTGTTCATTACGGAGGGCAGGGCAAGGTTAAATCCATTGTTCAGGCCTTGACCCTCGTCGGCATAAAAGACACCAAAAGCATTGTATCCACGATTGCCATGAAATCGCTTTACAAGGCGGATAGCGCGCCGGTTAAGGCGGTTATGGATAAGCTTTTTCTTCACGCGATTGCAACGGCGTATCTGGCACGGGCTATTGCCAAAAAATATAATGGCGAAGACGAAGACACGATATTTCTGTTGGGGTTGACCCATGATATCGGCAAGGTGCTGCTGCTGCATGCCATGACCTTGAATCTTACCGCGAAAGGCAAATTTCCGGAGTTCAAGCTCGATGACATCATGGCCGTGATTCAGACGCTTCATGCCGGTTTCGGCGGCGCGGTCTTTCAGCGGTGGGGTTTTGATGAAATCCTGATCAAGGCCGTTAACACCCATGAAGCCCCGGGGATTTCCGCCGATTCGCGGAATATGGTCATGATTCTCTATCTCGCGAACATGTTGACACGCAGGATAGGCTTCAGCATGTTTGAAGAGCCGCCCCCCGATTTAAGCGATGTCCTGCAACTCCTGTCGTTAAATGAAACGGATGTTGCGCCCATCCTTGCTGAAGTGCAGGAAAAGGTGCAGGCAACCGCAGGCGCCATCTGAGCGATTCCATGAAGCAATTCTTGGGGTTGAATTAATATTCGATGCCCGCCCGGTCTTTGATGCCGGCGGCATAATGATGTTTGATTTCTTTAACTTCGCTGACCGTATCGGCCAGTTTGATGATGGCTTGGGCCGCGTAACGGCCGGTGAGAATCAGATCCAGCGCGGGTGGCTTGTTTTTAATCAAGGCGACAACGTCTTCCAGGGGAATCAGTTTGAAATCGACAGCCACGTTGATTTCATCAAGGATGACCATATTGTATTTTCCTGAGGCAACGGCTTTTTTCGCCCAATCGAAACCCTGTCTGGCCAGCGCAATGTCCACGGGAGCGGGATTCCCGCGCATGACAAAACTGTCCAGGCCCGAGCGCATAATGGTCAAACGCGGCAGATATTTTTCAGCGGCCACAAACTCGCCATAGTCGCGGCCCTTCATAAACTGCAGGATGAAGACCTTATAGCCCTGTCCGATGGCGCGCAGGGCCTGCCCGAAAGCGGCGGTGGTCTTCCCTTTGCCGTCGCCGGTTATCACAATCACCAGTCCCCGGATTACCGAAGCGGGGACGAGTGTTTTTTTCTTTTGAGGGGTGCGCTTAACTTTTTTCTTTGCTGCGGGTATCATGATATTTCTCCTGACTTGAGGAAGCGGCGCGCGATGGTTTCCGCTTCGGTATAAGGATCCGCTTCGCGGTTTTTAACTCTTTGGGTAATGTTTTTCAGTTCGCCGCTCGCGATCAGTTTGTTCAGCACCGGCTCCAATATGCAGGCCTTAAGCGCGTCAGTAATTTCCATGAGCGCTTTGCGTTCCATACGCAGGGCCAGTTGTCCGCTGATCAAGAGATGCGCATGATGCTCTGATATTTTTTGCGCAAGCTCCGCCGTCTGTTCGGCAAAACCCGCCGGTTCATACAAATTGCCGATACTCACGACAGGCGCCCGCCAGGCGGAAGGCGGCAGAGCGGATGTGTTCAGAAGTGAGGCCAGTTCCGTTTGCAGTTGTTTCGCGCCGGGGCGGTCAGCTTTGTTGATGGCGAAAACATCGGCAATTTCCATAATGCCGGCTTTCATGGTCTGAATTTCATCGCCCATACCGGGCACCAGGACGACAATGACACTGTGTGCGTGATGGATGATATCGAGTTCCTGCTGGCCGATGCCGACGGTTTCGACGATCACGACATCTTTGCCCATAGCTTCCATGACGTGAATAGCGTCGCCCGCAGCCTGGGAGAGGCCGCCCAGCGCGCCGCGTGTGGCCAGCGACCGGATGAACACACCTTCATCTTCCGCGTGGCGGAGCATGCGGACGCGGTCGCCCAAAATGGCGCCGCCGGAAAAAGGGCTGGTCGGGTCAACCGCCAGAACGCCGACGGTTCTTTTCTGTTTGCGAAATTCGCTGATGAGGGCGTCGGTCAGGGTGCTTTTGCCGGCGCCGGGCGCGCCGGTGATGCCGATAATAAACGATTTACCCGTGTGCGGAAAAAGTTGTTTAAGACGCGGGCGCGCCTGCGGCAGCTTATCTTCCAGATCCCGGATCAGGCGGGAGGCGGAACGGACATCGCCCGCACATATTTTTTTAGTCGTTTCCATTCGTCATGATTGCCGGATTATTTTTCAGTCTCTGCCCTGGATGTTGGTGCGGATCCAGTCCACAATGGAGTCGAGTGATGCGCCGGGGGTGAAAATGGCCTTAATGCCCGCGTCATACAACATCTGGAAGTCCTGCTCAGGGATGATGCCGCCGCCGATGACGGTGATGTCGGAGGCGTTTTTTTCGCGCAGCAGGTCCACGACTCTTGGAAACAAAACGCGATGCGCCCCCGAGAGACAGCTCAGCCCCACGAGATCAACGTCTTCCTGAATGGCCGCGGCGACAACCTGTTCCGGGGTTTGATGACAGCCGGTGTAAATGACTTCAAAACCGGCGTCGCGGAAGCAGCGAGCCAGGATGCGTGCGCCCCGATCATGACCATCCAGACCGGGTTTGGCCACCATCACTCGAATTTTTCTTGCCGACATAAATAGCTCCTTAATAGATACCGGGGTCTCTGTACTCCCCGTAAACTTCGCGATACACGTCGCAAATCTCCTGCTGGGTTGCCAGGTTTTTAACGGCGCTGATGCAATACGGCATCACGTTTGCGCCGGTTTTACAGGCGGTCCGGATGTCGGTGAGCGATTGTTTCACGGCGCGATGGTCGCGTTTGCGGCGAACCTCCCGGAGACGCCGGATCTGCTCCTCGCCTGTTTTTTCATCGATCTCCACCAGCGGCACGGCATGCTGTGCCTCGGTGACATACTTGTTAACGCCGACCATGATCTTTTCTCTGCTTTCCAGCTGCCGCTGGAATTTGTAAGCCGCGTCCGCGATTTCCATCTGGGGAAAGCCTTTTTCGATGGCGGCAATCATGCCGCCCATGGCGTCGATCTTTTCAATGTATTCCCAGGCTTTTTCCTCGATTTCATTGGTGAGCGATTCAATAAAGTAGGAACCGGCCAGGGGGTCGATGGTGTTGACCACGCCCGTTTCTTCAGCCAGAATCTGCTGGGTGCGCAAGGCTATTTCCACAGCCTGTTCGGACGGCAGACACAGAACTTCATCCAGTGAATTGGTGTGCAGGGACTGCGTTCCGCCTAAAACGGCGGCCAGTGCCTCAATCGTTGTCCGGACAACATTGTTGTAGGGCTGCTGCGCGGTCAGTGAACAGCCGGCGGTCTGGACGTGAAAGCGCATCCACAACGAGCGGGGATCTTTTGCGCCGAAGCGGTCACGCATCACTTTGGCCCAGATGCGCCGCGCGGCGCGCAGTTTGCAGATTTCCTCAAAAAGATCGATATGCGAATTAAAGAAGAAAGACAGGCGCGGCGCGAAATCATCCACATCCATCTTTTTCCGGCGGATAATGTCTTCGACGTATTCAATGCCGTCCCGGAGCGTGAAGGCCAGTTCCTGAACGGCGGTCGCGCCTGCTTCGCGGATGTGATAGCCGCTGATGCTGATCGTGTTCCAGCGGGGAACGTATTGGGCGCCGAATTCCACAGTATCGCTGATGAGCTTGATAGAGGGTTCCGGCGGACACATGAACGTTTTTTGCGCAATGAATTCCTTGAGCATGTCGTTTTGGATCGTGCCGCCGATTTTGGCGAGGGGAACCCCTTTGATGTCGGCCGCCGCGCAATACATCGCCCACAACACGGTAGCCGGGGGGTTGATCGTCATGGAGGTGGTGACCTGGTCCAGCGGAATATGGTCGATCAGCGCCAGAAAATCTTCCAGCGTGTCGATGGCCACACCGCACTTGCCCACCTCACCCAGACATCTGGACGAGTCGCTGTCATACCCCATGAGGGTGGGAAAATCGAAAGCGGTGGAAAGTCCCGTCTGGCCTTCGCGAAGCAGCATGTGCCAGCGGGCGTTGGTGTCCTGTGCGCTGCCCATGCCGGCAAACATGCGGAAAGTCCAGTGCCGTCCCCGGTAACCGGTCACCTGGTTGCCGCGCAGATAAGGGAATTCACCCGGCACACTGATGTCCCGGGCAAAATCCATGTCCGTCAAATCTTCGGGTGTATAGAGCCTTTTGATGTCCAGATCGGAAACGGTCGTAAAGCGCTCCTTCTGATCGGGATTGCTTTTTAGCGTTTCCTGAACATCATGTTGCCATTTTTCGGTAAGCTCCCTGGATTTCTTTTGTGTTTCGTCTGAGAAATACAAAATAACCTCCCGTCATTGTTAGTTAATATATTTTGCCTGCTTTTGATGTTGTCCCTGGGGAAAACTGAAATCAAACGGCCGGCCCGATCATGTATAAGCATGCCCAAGAACTAACTCGGATTTTCTGCTTCTGTCAAGAAATATTAAGATTTGATCCCGCTGTGGCAAGGAAAGCGTTAATGCTTTGGAAAAAATTTGACCTTACTTATGACCTTAAACGCTTCGAAGATTGTTATTGCAGACGCGATCAGCGTGTTTGGAGTACTCAATGGTGTCATAAAATGCTTTACATTTTTTGGCCTGGCCGAAGCTTTAATGATTCCAGGCAAGAGGCAGCATCAGAATCAGTCGGTAAACAAGGCTTCAAAATTGCGCGGATTAATGATGACAATATCCTTATACTTCTTGAGGATCAGCAGGTCTTCATCACCGGTAACGATATAACCGGCCTGCGCATCGACGGCACAGGCGATAACCATATTGTCATTCGGATCTCTGCAAACATCCGGGCATGAACTCAGGTCATGAATGATTTCAGATGCTGCTTCTGAAACAATGGCCGAAATTTCGGAAATATCGGCCGGGGGAATTTTGAATTTTTTTCTCAGAATACCTTCAAATTCGCTGATAATATCGTCGCATAGAACGAGGCTGAAGGCCTGCTTGCGCGCCCGTATCATCAGCCCGGAGCAAAGCCCTTCCGTCAGAAAGGCGGCAATCAGAACATTGGTGTCCAATACTGCCTTCACGATACAACCTTGAATACATCGTCATCCGTGATCAGACCTGCCGCTTTCGCTTTGGGGATCAGGCTCTTCTTCATCTTGCGGAATCTGGCCTCCCATAAAAACACCCCCAGCGATTCTTTCACGATATCGCTTTTATTTCTTCCTGTTGCACGGGCGATGGCATCCAGCTCCAAAGCCATTTTCTCCGGCAGACTGACAGACAGAACGCTTCTCATCATGCACCTCCTGTACTACAATACACTACGGCGGTAAGTGATTCAAGTTGAAAAATAAAAAATTGTCATTCCGGCACTGTTCCTGAGCCGGAATCCAGAAAGCTCAAGAAAATAAGGGGACGGTCCCCTTTTATTCAGAACGTCCCCATTTATTGCCCTGCTCCCCTGATTTGAAGTAGTGGGTAATATGTTTGTAATGTGACAGGATGCCCTTTTTAACTGCTGGCGTGTGCTTTCAAAAATTGATTGATGAGCTTAATGATGTCCTGTCGGATATCATCTATGCTGCCCAATCCTACCTCTGATGCGGACCAGATCGTATCGGCCTTTTGCATGGTGGCGCTATTAAAGTTGTCTTCCGCTTTGCTTTTGGTCACGTCGATGCTGACCATGTACTGGTAGTTGCCTTTCCGATCAGCCTGTTGAAGGGCTTGAACCGCGGTCTACCGGGGGTTTTATTCCAGAGTTCGTCCGACAGGTTCTTGACACCGGCCTTCGCAAGTGGGGTAATCAGAGATTCGCGGATTGACCTGCGGGTCAGCCCATCACGCTCAACTTCGGGATTCGGAACCTCGGCAACGATTCGGAAACCATCGATGCCCCTCATCTCGTTGCCATAAATCATGTTCGATACGCGGATCTTCGCCATTGTTACAAGATCGAACTTGACGATAAGAAACGCGCCTAATAGTAAAAGCAGAAGAAAGAACAGTTTCCTGATGCTCACAATGTATTTCCTTACTCAAAAATCTTCATGAACTGATTTAAAGTAGATTTAATGTTTACATTTGTCAATTAGATTTATGGTAAGCAAAAAACAACGTGACACAGGGACGTGACACAGGGACGCGTGACACAGTGACACAGGGACGCTGTTTCCTTATTAACTTCCTGTTGTTGCGGCGCCCTTTTTACATCACTTTTATGCAACCCGAATACCCGTTGCCAGAATCTCTCTAACGAAGTAATCGCTGTCGTTGAAGTCATATCCTTTTTCAGCATACTTTCCGCTTCAGATAAATCCAAAGACAGCAGCGTCTCATCTTTTAAGCCGCTTTTAGCGGCTGAATTCTTTTTATTTCTGTTTGATGGGTTTGCTGTGCTTCCCAGAGATAAAAAAATGGGGTCAGGTCTTGAAATATCAGTTTTCCCCGCATTCCTTAACGCCTTTGTAAGCTTGGTATGATGAATCACAAGATGATCGGCAATCTCCTGCAACCTATAAGCATGATTGACCATATCTCTTGACTGCTTAAATCAAGTTTTATTCCGCACTGAGATTCTTCAATATTTTCTTTGCTAATGGTTCTTTGATGTCTGGTATAGCTTCAATCGAACCGTTTTTGGGATTGATCCAAAGTGAATGCGAGGCTCCTTCTCGTTTCAGATAGCAACCCGCGATTCTTAACTTTCGTTCCAAATCCCGGCGCTTCATCCGACCATCACCTTTTCTTGAATGGCGTCATCGGGAAGCCCGCGAAGAATATCAGTCTTCCGGTCATCAAAAATCAGCTCAATCGCCTCGCGAAGATTATTCTTCGTTTCCTCAATTGTTTCGCCCTGGCCATTGGCTCCAGGAACCTCCGGACAGATAGCCCAGTAGCCACCCTCGGGCGCCGGTTCAATTATTGCCGTAAATTCTGCCCTCATGATAATCTCCTATTTTTTGATTTATAAAATATGAGCCTTGAAAATCGACCAAAGCGTCGACCCAATTTTTGATAAGAACTTGCATTCACTGGCAGGAAGTATAGAAAAAGCCACTCTTGTCTGTCAAGAAATATTGCCGCACGAATGGGGGTGTGAAGCATGAACTTTCTTCCCGCGTCTTAATGACCTTGATTTCTGTCATGTTTTGAATCCCCAAGATCCCAATCATTTTCTCGTGAGTAAATATTGAGCCGAAACGGGAAGCAATAACGGCAATCAGACAAACCAGCGCGGCGCCCCCTTCTTCAGCGATGCCTTTTTCAACGATATACTTTGCCGCCTCCGATACCTGTTTTGCCATAAGCGCCCGGACGGCATAGTAACCGCTTTCCGCGGCGTTGTCTTTGTCGGAACTGCCCCCAAGGGCAAAGACTTCCAGGCAGGCCAGACATGTTTCGATGCTTTGAATATCTTCTCCCTCACTGCGGGCAATGTCGGCAATGGAACGGAACATGGTCTTTGGCATATTGCAGCCGCGCCATGTCTTTTTAAGTCATTTCCATCATATTAAAGGCGCAAATTGCCTCTGCCTTCATTAATTTTGCTTTGCTGGTGTACCCATGCTGATTGCCTGAAATATCCCATTTCAATAGGGTATGCAAGATTGAAACGGCTGAGACAAACAGAAAAGCACGCCGGCATGATACACGGCGTGCTTTTCTTTGGTTTTAAATGAACGACTAGAGTGCTCTGACGTTTTCTGCTTCCAGGCCTTTTTTGCCCTGGACAACGTCGAAACTGACCGGCTGTCCCTCGTTCAGCGTCTTGAAGCCGCTGGACTGAATCGCGCTGAAGTGCACGAAAATATCACTTCCGCCCTCTTGTTCGATGAAGCCGAAGCCTTTGCGCTCGTTAAACCACTTTACTTTACCTTCTGACATAGTACTAATCCTCCTTTCTCAAAATTTCCTAAGTCGAATTATCACTATGGCAAAAAAAACCGCCTGATGAAAAGTTCTCAGGCGGTCGAAATTGCTTTTTATCATGACACCATTCAACTTATTCCCTCGCTTTTTAAAGTATGACCCGCGAAGTTGAACTGACCCTAGAGTAATTGTATACAATAGTCAAGCGTTATTTTTATGGACGAAATAACAGCAACGCCCCGTTACGTTCCCGGAAGAAATGTAACGAGGCGTTGCCGAAACCGTAAGATCAAGTTTCAACAGAATCTATTTGTTGGAGCGTACCGGAAGCGCCCGTGTGCCATAGGTTTGAATCTTTGGATACCAGCGTTGGTTGCCCTGAACAAAATTGAAGTTTGCGGCCTGGGAATCGCGCGTTTCAGATGACCATGTTTCGATGCAGGTTGTTTTAATCAGCTCCGTTGCCAGATGAATACTGAAATTACCGGCGCAGGGTGCGTCCTGGGTTTGATTCGCATCATACAAACTTGCCAGCTCGTCGCTGGTCGGCATCCGCCAGTCATTATAGCTGCCGGCGCGAAAATTTTCGCAATAGGACTTTGCGTCAGTCCAACTGACGTCGCTGCCGTTGTCCTTTTCCGCCCACATCAGGTTTGTCTTGGTGTCCAGAACGGTTCCGTAGCCGTGATGGACGATAAAACGCTCATTGCTTGCGCAAGCTACTATGGTTGAAGCAATCACGGGAATGCCGACGATAACAAAAAAAACTCTTAATAATCTTTTCATAATGGTCTCCTTTAATACCGGTTGGGCAAAGCGTTTTATTTAATGATAACTGCATTTTTGTCAGAAGCAGTATAGAAAACGATGTTTTTTATGTCAAGCTAATCTTGAGGGGGGGTGTGCGACAAATTTATGAGAGCGATTTTCATGCCACCCTCCGCTGTCCCCAAAAATCTTCCCAACGGTTGCTAAAAATATTACAGCGCAGGGCAATAATACTGTTTGCGCCCCTGACTGTCCAATGCATGCCCGACTGTTTCAGGCGTTGTCCAACAACGGTTCGACACCCTGCCTCCAAGACCCCGGAACCTACAAAGAGACCTCGCTTCCTAAAATCCGCATACCGCATCCGGTCTTTGTTTTTCTCAAAATAACCGATCTCCCGTTCACACATCGCTTGATCGCATCCCGGCAGGGATGAACAACGATGGATGGCATCAATGACCTCTTCCGGCCTGCCGTCATCCAGCTCCTTGCGGCGTTCCTCTGTCCACTGATAAAGCATGTCTTTATTCTTCCCGAAGCATGCCCTGGCAACATTCC
>DFZJ01000025.1 GCA_002382045.1 Syntrophaceae bacterium UBA4059 | reverse complement strand
CGGAAAAAAGGTCGATAATGTCGAATTCGCGGTTGCGGCTGATCAGATCCTTAAGGGTCTCTAACGTTGTCGGTTCTTTTTCCTGGACCTTTTTCATGGGACTGCCTGAATTGAAGTGGGTTGAAAATGGTTTGATGGTTGAATGATTCAGCAAGAAACGTTTTGAATCTTGTTGCCTGTCCGCGAGCCGGTTAATGGATGCTTTCGCTGCGAAGACGGCCTGCGCATACGGGACTTTCCGGCTGCGGAAATATAGGAAAGTTCAACAGGTATGTCAATGTTTTTCTAAGAAGACATCCATGAGGTGAATTGATGTCCGGGCAGACTTTACAACAAATGAACCGGCGGTTGTATCTCCGGCAATTGATCGCCTTCATATAAAACATTTTCCAGAAAAAGCCCCGAGGGCGGCGCAGTATAACGGGCGGGAACGTCGGAAAAAGTATGGAGCATCTGCTCCAGATCCTTGGCCGTGACGTTGCCTCGTCCGGCCTCCACGGTCATTCCCACAATGCGCCGGACCATTTTCCACAGAAAATGAGAGCCGACTACGCGCAGGGCGATGATGTTGCCGAGTTCCTCAAGAGCTGCGGATTCAATATTCACCTGTGTTGATGTGTCCTTGTCCATTCGCTTGTCGGCGAAAGAGGCAAAGTCATGAAACCCCTGAAAAACGTCAAGCGCCTGTCGCATTTTGCCTGGATGAAGTTTGTCTTTGACCCACCAGACATACTTCTTGCCGAAAGCGGTGCGCCTTCTCGCAATCAGATAAAGATAACTGCGGCTTATGGCTGAATGGCGGGCGTGAAAGCGCGGGTGGGCATTTTCTAAAGATAAAATATTGATGCCGGCCGGGAGAAGATCGTTGATCCCGATCCGCAGGGTTTCGCAATTGAGCTTGCGGGCGCATGCCAGATGCGCCACCTGTCCCAGCGCGTGCACACCGGCGTCGGTGCGCCCCGCGCCCTGAATTTCCACAGGCATGTCCAGAAATTTTTGAGCCGCGTCGATCAGCGCGCCCTGAATGCTTTTTGCGTTTTTCTGCGCCTGCCAGCCGCTGTAGTTGGCGCCGTCGTATTCCAGAACGATTTTATATTTGTTCATTTTGCTGGTTTCTCCGGGGTGGCGGGCAACAGGATATTCATGGCGGAAATGTTGTCGAGTAAAGAGCCTGACGCCGAATCAATATCTCTCAGCTCCTGTCCCGGTTGCAGGGTTGTAATCACGGCTTGTCCGATGATTTTCCGCCCTTCGCGGCCTGCCAGATCTTTTGTCCGGATGCCCCAGATGTTATGAAAGATCAGCGCCCGGCCGTCTTTTTGCCCGATATACAGCATCACGTGGCCTTTGCGCCACAGCAGGCTCAAATAAGGGATCCCCCTGGCCAGGATGATTTTTTCTTTTTCTTCAGGCGGGAGACCCTGCAAATTGATATACGCGCCGGCTTCCTTTACCTGATCTTCCGAATGCCGCGGCAGCCAGATGCCGAAGACGGCAAAAAAATCGCGGGTCATGGAAGAACAATCGCGGTTGCCGTAAAGTCCGCCCCAACCATAGGGTTCGCCGATCATTTCATTGGCGATCTTTGCCGCATTGACGGGGTTAAAGCGCAGCGGCTTTGCCGCGGCTGCTTCGGCCGAAATAAAACCGCGTCGAATGACCGCCTGCCGGTTTCGATCAGCCACGGCGACGGACACTTGCCACTGATTGGCCGACGCTTCTGTTAAAGGGAAAATATGTCCCACCGACGCCCGCACGAGGAAGCCGCCATTTTCATCCAGAACGGATATCTGATCGCGGATAATTACCGCATAGTGTCCCGATTCCCAGTCTTTGACAAATTTGTCGTCCACGGAAGCGAAATCTTCAACTGGAATCCAGCCGTAAGTGAAGGAAGTTTCCACCAGCGCCCAGGATTTGTCCGTACTGAGATGACAGATAAAGATCGGCGTATTGGCGGGCGCGGAAGAACGCTGTAAATTATCAAACGGCCATGCCGAGCTGTCGCCGTCCGGGGTGTTAAAGTGAGGGGCATGCGTGGGCAGTTCTCTCAGATTTGTGTTTCTGGTTGTTATGCCGCGGGACAGGGTATTCGGGTAGTTTTTAAGTGACGCGTTGTTTTGAAGCTTTTTCAGCCAGGAATGCGGATGGCGTCTTTTGTTCTCGCCGTATCCGGGTTTGTGGATATATTTTTTGAAATCCTTCTGAACTCTGTCCGGCAAGGCATGGAAAGGGCTGTTCTGGCGCCAGACGGAAAAGTAGATGATGTTGTAGTCTTCCTCCATTCGGGCTTGACTTGCCTCAGACAGCACCGTTTCGCTTTTGGCGGCATTGGTAAAATAAGAAGCATGATCCTGACGTAATTCCCGGACGTCCCGAATGGTATCCGGCGCATCAACACAGCCTGATAAAATTAAAAATAAAACGACTGCCAAACTGCTAATTTTTTTCATGAAGATATCCTTATTTAGTTTCACGTCCTATATAATCTTTTTTTGTGCCTGAGGCAAGATAAACGGTTTATGAAAGTCATCATCATTTTCTTTTGCATTATTAGTGATTTCGTGTAAATTATGCCCTGACGTCTCGGGTATTTAATAAATTTGTAGTATAAGAAAAAGAAGGCTGCTATAAGAGATAAAAGGAGATCAACATGCATGATTTTGTTCCCCAAAAGATATTTTTCACCAAAGGAGTCGGCACGCACAAGGATGAGTTGCATTCCTTTGAGCGTGCCTTGCGTAATGCCGGTATTGAGAAATGTAATCTGGTTCAAGTGTCCAGTATCTTTCCGCCCCGCTGTAAAATGATTCCCAAAACGCAGGGCCTCAAGCACCTTGTCCCCGGCGCCATCACCTATTGCGTGATGAGCCGGTGCTGCAGTAATGAACCCAAGCGGCTCCTGGCCGCATCGGTAGGTTGTGCGATTCCCGCGGATAAATCATCCTACGGTTATATCAGCGAACATCATGCCTTTGGTCTGACCGAAAAGCAAACCGGTGATCATGCCGAAGATCTGGCTGCGGCGATGCTTGCGTCCACCCTGGGGATTGATTTCAACGTGGATGAAAGCTGGGATGAGAAAAAAGAAATTTTCAAGATTAGCGGTAAGATCGTCCGGACGTTGAATGTGACCCAGTCAAAAATATGCGTGGATAATAATTACACGACGGTTGTTGCCGCTGCTGTTTTTGTTTTTTGACGGACAGCTGATTTGCTATTATAGCAAGGGGGTTCATATTTATAAAAAATAAACTGGAAAGAAGTTGTTTGAGGAGGAGGTAAGTGATGGCTGAACAGACAAAAATTATGGATCAAGCAGTTCACGCGATGACGGATAAAGAAGGCAAGTATCTGACGTTTAATCTGGCGGGAGAAGAATACGGCATCGGTATCCTGAAAGTGAAAGAAATTATCGGGATCATGCCCATTACCATTGTGCCGCAGACCCCCAAATACATCAAAGGCGTTATCAATCTGCGGGGCAAAGTCATCCCCGTCATTGATCTGCGTTTGAAATTTTCGATCGAGGCCGCTGAGTTTACCGAAAGAACCTGTATTATCGTGGTCGAGATCACGGCGGCAGGGCGGACGATTTTGATGGGTATTGTCGTGGATTCCGTATCGGAAGTGCTCAACATTAAAGGCGCTGATATTGAAGCGACGCCTTCTTTCGGCACGAAGCTCAATACCGAATACATTCTGGGAATGGCCAAGGCAGCCGGGTCTATTAAAATCCTGCTGGATATTGATAAAATCCTGTCCATTGAAGAACTGCAGGCCGCAGACAGCGTTGCCGTGTAAGGGCCTGAGTCCGGCGCGGTGTGACGGTGTTATTTGAAGCGGATGGTGTTTGCTGATGAAAAAGGAAATTCCTGAATTAAAGACGCAAGATGTGGGCGGCGCCGGGCTGCCCTATCTTTATTATGAGGGCGCTCCCCGACCCATTCTTTTCGCGCATGCCACCGGCTTTTTACCCTGGCTCTGGCATCCGATCATTGAGGAATTTATGCCAGACTATTCCGTCTGGGCGCCTTACATTTGCAACTATCGTTCATGTAATCCGCACGAAGGGGGGCTAAGCTGGAATGTGATCGCCGAGGACCTCTCGGCCTTCTGTCGCGCACAGAAAATCGAAAACCCCATACTGGTCGGGCATTCGATGGGTGCAACGGTGCTGACGATTGCCGCCGCCGCATACGGCTTGAAACCCCTTGGTATGGTTCTCATCGAGCCGATTTTTCTGCCGGATGAATTTTATAAAATGACACCCAGCGTCCAGGATCACCCGCTGGCTTCCAAGTCGATTAAAAGGGTCAACTATTGGCCAAGCGAAGACGATGCGATGTCCTATCTGAAATCACGATCGTTTTTTTCGGATTGGGATGAAGGCGTCCTGCAATTATACAAACAATTCGGCATGGAAAAACTGCCGGAGGGAGACATGCAGCTTGCCTGCACACCGGAGAGCGAGGCCGCCATGTTTATGGGCGGTTTGAGCACAGACCCCTGGCCGCTTCTGGAAAAGATCGAATGTCCCGTGCTGGTTCTGGAAGGAGCGCAAAGTCCCAATATCGGCTTAGTGGATATTCAAAGAGCTGTTTCGCTTTTGCCGCAGGGGCGATACGGATCGGTTGCCGGGGCCGGTCATTTGATTCCCATGCAAAAACCGCTGGAAATTGCCGGGATTGTCAAAGACTTCATTGAGAATCTTGTCTGAAAATAATTTCCGGGAGATTTTATCATGCCGAATCCTGACATCATTGCTTTTTGTAATCAGAAAGGAGGCGTCGGCAAGACGACTTCCGCGCTCAATGTTGCGGTCGGACTGACCCTGCTGAAGAAAAAAGTTCTGGTGATCGATTTTGATCCGCAGGCCCATTTGACCTATTCACTGGGACTGGACGCCCATGATTTGAAAGGCACGGTTTATTCGGTCATGAAAGGGACAACACCGCTTACCGATGCGACGCTGGATATCAAGGGCATGAAAGTACTGCCGGCCAATCTTGACCTGGCATTGATGGAGGCCGAAATAACCGCCCTTTCCGGGAAGGAATCGATTCTGAAAAAAAAGTTGTCGGCGGTTTCCGATGTTCAATACGTGATCATTGATTGCCCGCCGGCGTCGGGGCTGCTGACTATCAACGCGCTGGTCGCCTGCCAGGAAGTTTTCATCCCGCTGCAGATGGAGTTTCTGGCGCTGAAGGGCATGAGCCGGCTCTTAACCCTGATGGAGGAAGTCAAAAAGAAATTCAATAAAAACGAGCCTGCCTATCGGATTATCCCCACGCGCTACGACGCGCGAAAAAGGCTCAATAACGCCATTATGGATAAGGTTCGCGAGCGGTTCGGCGCGCGGGTCTTCCATGCCGTTATCCGCGAAAACATCGCGGTGGCCGAAGCGCCCAGTTTCGGCCAATCCATCTTTGAATACGCCCCCAAAAGCCACGGCGCGGAAGATTATCTGGCCTTGTGTAAAGAAATCATTCGCAAAAGGCCAACCGGGTAAGGTTTTGTCTGCTGTCAGTCATTCAGCAACGAACAGACGCCGCAGTTGATGGGGGCGAAAAAATAGGATTGTCCTGGGTTGCCAATCGTGTTGCATTGTCATGGTCACATGTGCCCATCTTTACAGTGGCATCTTTTCTTGCTGTGTGATAAAGAGTTTTACAAGAAGGATGGAAATGGCATACGAAACAAAAGATACGGAAATACCTGCTAGGCTGGCGAATTATTTTGCTTCAGAGTCCGGTGTCCTGCTTGTTTTCCTCTTCGGATCGGCGGCAAGCGGGATGATGACCAAAGATAGTGACATCGACGTCGGGATTCTCTTTGAAGACCGGCCGGATGTTTTTGAGGTGAATGAGCTGGCCGGTAATTTGAACGCAATGCTTAAAAGAGACATTGATATAGCGGTGCTGAATTCCGCATCGCCGGTTTTAAAGATGCAGGTCTTAAGAAACGGCGTTCTCGTTCATGCAAAAGATAAAAAGTTTTATAACCAGTTCTACGTGGATACGCTTAATCAATACGATGATTTAAAACAGATGCGCAAAATTTGTGAAGACAATATTCTGAAAGGAAGAATATATGCCCGATAAGGATGTCATTCTGGCAAAAGTTGCTTCCATCCAGAAATGCCTCAGGCGAATTCGTGAGATTACAGATTTGAAACCGGACACCCTGGATGACATCAACAAGCAGGATATTTTTGTGTTGAATCTCCAGAGGGCCGTGCAATCGGCTATCGACCTTGCCGCTCATATTATTGCCTCGGAAGGACTGGGGATGCCGGATACGATTAAAGACAATTTTGTGAAGCTGGAACAGGCGGGAATCCTGAACAAAGATTTATCCCAAAAGATGCAGTCCATGGCCGGTTTCAGAAATATTGCCATCCATGACTATCAGGCCATCAATGTCGAAATTCTAAAAACGATTCTGGCCCGGCACCTCAAAGACCTCGAAGATTTCTATACCGGCATCCTTGAGTATTTTAATTTTACAAAGCAGTAAGGGATGGCAAAAACAATCTTGCTGATATTGATATTGACGAGCCCATCACCCTGCAGGTCGAAGATGAAGCCAAACAGCTCAACGTCCGGCAAAGCCCGTCGCTCAGCCCGGATGTGGGGAAAATTAAAGGCAGGTTCAGTCTGACGAAGTGAAAATTATGAAAAAAATAATTGTTTTGCTTATCCTGTTCATATTTCCGTTGGCAAGCCTGGCGGCGGAAAAACCGGTCTGGGTGACGGCGGAAGGGGAAGCCCTGCAGGGAGAACTGGATACATTAAAAGAAGTCAAGGCCAGAGCCAGACGGGACGCCCAGAGTAAGGCCGTGGAAAAAGCAGTGGGTGTCTTTATCAAATCGCATACACTGGTTTCCAACAGCCAGGTGGCCGAGGACTTGATTTATGCCGCGGTGCGGGGGAAAATTACCAAAGAAAAAACGATTGCCGCTGATTGGGACGCCCAAAACCGGCATTTGTATAAAGTAACCATCAAAGCTCTGGTCGAACCGGTTTGTCCCGAAAAGGGAGGCGGCCTCTCTGTTAAACTCCATCTTTCAAAAACAGACCTTCAAGAAGGCGATGAAGTAAAAATCTTTTATTCGGTCAGCGAAGATGCTTATGTCTATATCTTCTCTATCGCCGCGGATGGTTCCGTAACGTTGCTTTTGCCCAATGCAAATATGCTCGATAACCATACGCGGGCGGGACGGGCATATGGCTTCCCTCCGGCGGACAGCCGCATTCAGTTAAAAGCCATGTTTTTGCCGAATTACAAAGGTGCTTCCGCCGAGGAAAGAATAAAAATTGTTGCCACGCGAAAAAAAGAAGAGTTGCTTCCTCTCGGTTTCAAAGAAGGAATTTTTCAAGTCTATGATGAAAAATCGACCGGAATGATCGGCGATCTTGTCCGAAGGCTCAATCAGATTGAACTTTCGGACTGGTCAGAGGCGAGTACAGTTTATCAACTGAAAAAATAGAAAAGGAGATTAAAATGAGACTGAAAGACAAAGTAGCAATTGTAACAGGTTCGGGACGCGGCATTGGAGAGGGCATTGTTTTGCGTTTTGCCCAAGAAGGCGCGAAAATTGTTGTCAATGATGTCAACGAAGCAGACGCACAAAATGTCGTGGGCCAGATAAAAGCCAAGGGCGGTCAGGCGGTTTACGTGCTGGGTTCCGTGTCGGATCGGGCCACCATGCAGAAGATGGTCGATACGGCTGTCAAAGAATTCGGCACGCTCGATATTATCGTCAATAACGCCGGAATTACCCGCGACTCCATTCTGCACAAAATGACGGATGATCAGTGGAATGCCGTCATCGATGTTAACCTGACCGGCGTGTTTTACGGCATTCAGTGCGCGGCGCGCGTCATGCGCGAAAAAGGCTACGGCAAAATCATCAATATTTCATCAACCAGCGCACTGGGCAATGCGGGGCAGCTCAACTACTCGGCTTCCAAAGCGGGTGTGATCGGCATGACCAAAACAGCGGCTAAAGAGCTGGGCGCTAAGGGCGTGAACGTCAACGCCATTGCTCCGGGGATGATCTGGACCGACATGATGAAGAACATGCCGCCGGAAACGATCAAACAAATGGATGCGATGCTGCCGTTTATTGTGCCGATGAATCGTAAAGGGTCGCCATTGGACATCGCCAATCTGGCGCTGTTTCTGGCCTCCGATGAAAGTTCGTTCATTACCGGACAGGTTATCTTCTGTGACGGCGGGATGAAGATTTAAAAAGGTTCAACGGTTCAACGGTTCAAGGTTGTAGGGAACGGTTTGAATAACCTGAAGGTCACAGGACCGTTCCCTACGCTTATTTTTACAGGTACTTTTCTTCCAGCAGCCTGAGCACTTTATCCGCCGAGTCGGTGACGGCTGTTCCGGGGCCGAAGATTCCCCGGACGCCTTTTTCATACAGGAAGTCATAATCCGCAGGCGGGATGACGCCGCCTGCCACCACGATGATGTCTTCCCCGCCCATCTCTTTTAGCTTTTGGATAAGCTCGGGAACAAGGGTCTTGTGGCCTGCCGCCAAACTCGATACGCCTACCACATGCACATCGTTTTCAATGGCCATTTTGGCTGCTTCTTCCGGGGTTTGAAACATCGGGCTGATATCCACATCAAAGCCGATATCCGCATAAGCCGTGGCCACCACCTTGATCCCCCGGTCATGACCGTCCTGTCCCATCTTCGTCACCAGTTGTCTTGGACGGCGGCCTGTCTTTTCCAGAAATTTCTCTGTCCGTGCTCTCAGGTTATTGATGACGTCGCTGTCCCCGTATTCAGAGGCATAAGCGCCGGAAATGACCCTGGTCGTGGCGACATAACGGCCGAATACTTTTTCCATGGCGTCGGATATTTCCCCTCCCGTTGCTCTTAATCTTACAGCAACAATTGCCGCTTCTAAAAGGTTGCCGCCTTGTTCTGCTACACTGGTGATTTTCTCTAATGCTTTTTGTACGGCTTGATTGTCGCGTTTGGCTTTGATTTCTTTTATTCTGGCAATTTGTTCATCACGGACCGTAGCGGGGATATCCAGAACTTCAATCGGTGTTTCTTCCTGGACTTTGTATTTGTTGACACCGACGATAGTGTCTTTGCCCTGATCGATTCTGGCTTGCCTCCTTGCTGCGGATTCTTCAATCCTCATCTTGGGCATGCCGGTTTCAATGGCCCGGGCCATGCCGCCCAGTTGTTCGATCTCATCCATGATCTTTTTGGCTTCTTTGATAATCGACGCGGTTAAGGATTCAACATA
>DFZJ01000098.1 GCA_002382045.1 Syntrophaceae bacterium UBA4059 | reverse complement strand
GTTTCATGTAAAAGTGTTTCTGAGTCCGCTCATCTATCCAATGTACCGATCTTACCGTTCGTTTCCAGGTGACGATCCCATTCGGCGGCAGCAAACGCCATGAACCAGGCGCGAAAAGCGGACAGTCAGCCGGGGCTGAGCTGCCTGATGTTTTGATTAATCATTTCTATTTGTGACAAGGCGACTTTCCGCTTCAGACTGCACTTGCCCGTTTCTCAATGACGGCCATAATCTTTTCAATGATTCCGGTGCTTCCGCGTGCTTTTTTGAAATCATTCATCAGGACTTGCGTCTCCGGAATGATGCCACCGGACATATCTTTCAATGTCTTTAAAACAAGACTTGATTTGATCGCGACAGCCTCGCCCAGTTTCTCCCAGTGTTTCTGCCGTATCCAGGACGGCCTGTTTTCGCCGCCTATCCTCATGGCCGACTTCTCCGCCAAATCAGGATAGACCTGTGTACAGATCAGATCGTAAAAGGGCGCCAGGCGCGGCCCCCGGTCGGTAAAGATCATGGCCAGATTCTTGGCGTGGGCATCGGCATTGCCGATCAGGAAGTTGAAGATCGCCCATCGCAAAAGGGCCATGCGGTCTGCGGCGGGGCGAATGCTTTTTTCCTGCAACAGAGTAAAGCAATGTTTTAGAGAAGGCCCGCCCTCACTTTCGTATTTTTGATCGGGCAGAAATCCCATGGCCTGACAGAAGTCTTCCTGGTGCATACGCACAACATGGCCATCTTTATCCCGGCTGCGGTCATAACGTTCGATGATGAAAAGCTGATCAAGACCCCGGCGGATTTTAACCGGCGGCGCGAATAGCCCCATCTTTTGAGCCAGCATCATGCAGAAGGTTTCGTTTTCGACCGTATCATCAAGGTCCCTGATCGATGGTTTCAGGATGTGAGTGCTTGGCGCATTCCCCGAAGCGATGAAGATGCGGTCATCCTCCATGTAAACCGGCAGTTTGTTTTGTGCTCCGGCCAGGGAAAGCCGCATACCTTCAACTCCGGCCATCAAAGGTCTTCGGGGCAGGTCAATGATAATCTTGTGCAGTTCTTCTTCATTGAGTTCCTGATAACCCGGCTTTGCAGCAGGCGCGACACCTGAGGGGAGTACGGATACGGCCCCGGCGCATTCACCGCCGATGCTGTTCAGCATGGCAAAGTCATTGCTTACGGAGATTTGCAGGCGCTGGGCGATGATTCGTTTGATTTCCGCTTCCGGCAGGAGATTGGAAAAGAAAGGACGGGACAGATCATCAGGATATGTCTCGTCTCTCAAGGGGAGGTGCAAGGATAAAGGAATGGCGCCTTTTTTGTTGATCCATGCCGCATCATATTGAAAGGCAAAGCGTCTTTTCTCATCCAGCCACAGGCACCCGACTTTCTGATCCCGGAGATAGACATCCAATCCCGGATTGCCGATAGGATTATTCATCCGGCCACTCCCTTGATGCGACGTAAAGATCGAGCCCCAGTGCGGTCAGAACCCGTATGACCTTTCCCATCTGCACCGTTGGCTTGCCGTTTTCCAGATCGGACAGAAATCTGTACCCGACGCCACATAAAGCCGCCGCATCGGCCAGAGTCAGTCCGTCTTCCTTGCGTTTTTTCCTGATGGCTGCGCCGATATTTGCCGCCGTGGCTGCTTTATTTTTCAACTTTCCTGTTCTCCTTCATTCCCTTTCGGGAATAATAACCGTTTATTTCACCGCAGTCAAGTCATATATTCCCGATAGGGAATAGTTTATGGAAAATATACTTCATTTTGTCTGTCTGAATATTACCGATAGGGAATTTCAAAAAGCATTCTGTGACATTCTCTCCCCTATGAATAGGGAAGCATCTAAGCGATTGTGATGCAAAAGGACTTCGACTCCGACTCGACCCTAAAAATAACATCCATTGACATATATGAGCAGGGAAGGGGGATGAAGATGTAGCCTATAGTCCTGATGGTCGGGCGACTGAAGAGAAAACTTTGCCGCAGGATATGTCAGGGCACATGTCCGGAAATACCTTGTTGGCGCGAACAGGGCAAGGCCGTTCGGGCGGTTACCGGCTACTAATCGCCTACCGTTCCGGCAAGCGGGCTGTGTTCCTTTACGGATTTGCAAAAAGCGAACGAGATAACATTGAGGCGGACGAACTGGAAACGCTTAAAGAGATTGGGGCGGCGTGGCTTGAGGCAAAAAAAGAGCGCCTTGAATATGCAATTAATGAAGGGATTTTGAGAGAGGTAAGCTATGAAGACAAAAATCAATAAAACTAGTCGACTTACAAAAGCGCTACTTGAAACAGCCAAAGATATGCATGACGCCGGCGTTTTGGGTAAAGCGACTTACGAAAAGATTACCATGCGTCACCTCAGCTTGAAGGATAAAAACAAGCTTGTTGAACCGCTGACAGGTAAAGACATTCGCATGATACGCGAACAGGCGAACTTAAGCCAAGCGGTTTTTGCCCGCTATCTCAACTTGACAGCAGGGTACGTTTCACAATTGGAGCGTGGCTCAAAGCGTCCGATAGGTGCTGTACTTGTTCTGCTGAATGTGATCCACCGCAAAGGGATTGAGGTTATTCTTTAGACAAAAGGAGACAGTAAAGAATATGTCCTGACATCTATTGCCTCTTTGTGTAATGGGATATGGTATCATGGAAAAAATTGGGACAGGTACAATTAATACACAGCTGCCGGGGTAGTATTCTGATGATCGGCAAGCGCGTCCTCCTGAATCCGGCCCACTGGTTCAAATGGCGCGGCTTCGAGAACGTGCAGGTAAATTATGGGCAAATGTAAACGATAAATGAAGAATGTTCCGAATATCGAAGTTGGGGATTATCCCTGATTGAAGGGATTTTGAATCGACGGACAACATCAATAATTTCATCAAAACCCGGCGCCTTTCCGTAGAACTTTTCCTGCTTCATGAGCAAGAAGGAGAAGTATTTCATTGTTCTATTTGTTCTATCAAATATTCGCAAAAAAAGTTTTTATCCATTTGTTCTGGACGGGCGCAGAGATCTTGCGGATTTACTTCAATGTCTCATTTCAATGAGTAGTACTGTTTGCGGCGTTTGACGTGCGATGCAACCATGCCGTCTTTTTCCAGCACTTGCAGGTGGGTGAATACCTCGGATACCGAGAGGAAAATTTCCAGCGGCAGACGTTTGCCGCTGATCTCCGGAAAAAGGCTGCGGGCAATTCTGTAAACCGTGAATTCGCCTTTTTTCAGAATAGCGAGAATTTTTTCCTGCCTACGCAAAAACTGCTCCCGGTACATTGCGGCGGTCTTGGGCAGGTCGTTGATGGGTTTCCCGTGAGCAGGATAAACAATCTGCGGGGCAAGCGACTCTATTTTCCGCAAGGAATCGTAGAATTCCACCTGGCTCATCCGCCAGGGAATGTCAAAATCGGATTCCAGCATGACAAAAGCATTGGGCGTGATATGCCCGATGATATGGTCGCCGGAAAAAAGAATGTCTTCTTTTTCCAGGTAAAGGCAGATGGATCCTCTGGTATGTCCCGGCGTCGAAACGACGGTTGCCTCATAATCTCCCACCTGAATTTTTTCCCCATCCGACAGGTGCAAATCAACCCGGCAGTTTTCCGCAAGCGATGAAAAGAACAATCCCATGCCATAGAACAAGAGCTCAAAAACAAGCGGTACGCCCATGAGCCGATAAAATTTCGAAAATTGCCGGTCGGAAACTTCCATACCGGTTTCGACAACCGGCGTGTCTTCAGGATGAGCGGCCACCGCTATGCGCCCCGATGATCGCCTGACAATGTGTTGCGCTGCGCCGTAATGATCAATGTGTCCGTGCGTAAGGATGATCCGATCGATATCGGAAAAACCGATGCCGATCTGCTTGAGGGATTCCTCCAGATGCCGCGCGGTTCTGTTGGTGCCGCAATCGAGCAGCGTTGTTTGTTTTCCCGAGAACAGGTAGGCGTTCACCGGCCCCGGCTGCCTGCCGGGGAGAGGAAGAATGATTCGGTGGATGTGCGGATGGATTTCCCTGCAGTGTATTTTGATCTGGCGCTTCATGATGCAATGATGTCCACGGTTCATTTCACGAGACAAAAAACCCGGAGGGGCGATCTTCAGGGCCATTATTTCCGGACTTGTGTCCGGGCCGCGTTTCTGCTAAAAAAAGATCGAGGGGCATGATGCCAACCCTTCGATCTTGTATTTTGGCGTCCCCATGGGGAGTCGAACCCCAGTTACAGGCGTGAAAGGCCCGTGTCCTAGGCCTCTAGACGATGGGGACGTCGGTGGCCTAACGTTTAAGTAAGTTGCGTCTTATATATTTTTCAAACCAGAATGTCAAGCACAGGCGCAATTATTTTTTTAAGGTCATGATTTCTAAAGAAAAAGTGATCAGTGTTCTCGCAGATATTAATGTTTTACGGGGATTGCGCGGAGAAAATCCCTTTAAAAACTCAGAGGTGATTTATGAACATTCATGATTTCAGAAAACCGGAAAATAATGTCCATGAACTATTTATCAATCGCTGGTCGCCCCGGGCGATGTCCGGCGAGGAAATTGATGAGGCGACGCTCAAAACGCTTCTGGAAGCGGCGCGCTGGGCCCCCTCGGCCAACAACAACCAGCCCTGGCGTTTTATTTACGCCCGGCGCAATACGTCCCACTGGGAAACCTTTTTTAATTTGCTGGCCGAAGGCAATCAGATCTGGGCAAAAAACGCCGCCGCGCTGATTGTTGTTGTTTCTAAAACCACGTTTGATTCCGGTAAACCGGCCCGGACGCATTCTTATGACGCAGGGGCCGCCTGGGTCAGTTTGGCTTTGCAGGGATCGCTGCATAACCTGGTTGTCCACGGCATGCAGGGTTTTGATTATGACAGGGCCAGAGAGGTTTTGCAGGCGCCCGACGATTATCAGATAGAAGCGATGATTGCGCTGGGGCATCCCGGCCAAAAAGAAGATCTGCCTGCTTATCTTCAGGAGCGGGAATTTCCTTCATCCAGAAAGAATCTGGCCGAAATTGCAATGGAAGGTGTTTTCAGGATCAGTGAGAAAAGTTGAGGATGTTCAGCATGCGCAAAGATAGGACTATTTTGGCCAGAATCATGATGATCGCGTTGATCGGTTGTTTTGCCGGCTGTAACGCCATGTTAAAAAACATGGGAAGCTTTGTGCCCAGCGCGGTTGCCACCGACAATTTTGAAAAATTTGTTGTCCACAACGATTACAATTATTTTTTGAGTGGATCGGATGTCTATCCCGTGGCGATTTTCGGATTGAAGAAAGATTATGTTATTGCCAGCGACGATGATCTTTGGAAGAAAATCGACCAGCCGCAAGTCAGCATCCCCGAACTTGTTTCCAATATGCAGATGAGACTGGTCGATTGCTGCCTGGAAAGCGCTCATGGCTTTGATATGCTGGATCATCAGGGTAGTAAAATTGGCGAATGGTATTCAATGCTTGGCCTGATTATTGGAATTCAAATGAAAGATGAGAAAAAAGTGGTGATTTATCCTCCCCTGGATACCGATGATGTCAAAAGATACCAGGGAAGAAGTAACGGCCGAGGGCGATAAAAGTTTTGCCTGGGGCGGCGCAAAGGAAGTTGTCGGCGGCCCTCGACTTGGGCGAAAGAATCAAAAATTAACGACCGCTTCCAGGGGCGCCGGCGGGTAAATCTGTCCATGATTGGGCGGCATGGAGTTATAGACCCAGTCAATATCCAGCGTGCCCAGCTTGATGCCCCGATAACGCTGATAACCGTTGAAGATGCCCCGCACCAGAACATCTTCCATCTGCATGGTCAGACCGAAAACGGACGCCGTCATCCCCGGTTCAAGCCCGCCCAGTTCGGTGGAAAATGCACCCGGGTGAAAGGCCAGCCGGCTTGGGTCCGCCGCCTGACATTGAATGACGGGAATGATAACCGGAAAACCATCGCGGCCGATAAAGGAAAGGAAGCTCAGCGAATCGAGCCGGTTGAATAAAGCCTCTCCCAAAAACGACAGCACTCTTTCCTTGTGGTCTTTTGCGGCGGCGCTTTTCGCTATTTTGGTGAGAAGCGCCGCCGGGATAATGGAGGCAAGCGGCAGGGGCGCGCCGGTTGTAGTTTCCGTGAGATCAAGGTAATGCACGGTATTAATGCCGAAGTAGGTATTGTACCGGAACAGGGACTGTTGATTATAGACTTCATATTCCCGGCCTTCTTTTTTAAAATGCGTCCAGAGGGCTTTACCCCGCCAGAGTTTTTTATCCAGCGTCAGAATGGCAAAGCCGACTTTTCCTGTTTGCCGCATGCAGGCTTTGCTTCTGCCCTGGCAAAATTCACCAATCGTCAGTTGTGTCGGTGTGGACGCCATGACGGACGTCAAAAGAGACATGTGCGGCAAACCTTGAGGCGTTACCGTCGCAATAATGCCGACCTTCTCCGACGGGGCGAAGGCCTTCATGTCCGATTCGGAAAAACTATTTTTGATGGTCATGTTTCGTTCCCTTTCCGTTTTGATCAGCAGCCGTGCGCCGGATTGCGTTCGGGTTGTGTTTGCCCCGCTGTTTTTTGATTCTTGCTTTTTGCCAGTTTTGTCGATCCGCTCCAGCAGACAATCGATGGCGATACCCGGCTTTTGGCGATCCGGGTCAGTTCCTCCATCCGAGACGCCTCCGGGATATCCGTTTCGGCAAAGGACCAGTCCAGCTCCAGCCGCTGATACTTATCCCGGCATAGATTGTTAAAGGCGCACAGTTCCCATCGGTCAACGGCGCCCTCGATGTTGGCATGGATGAAATCACCGATACCCCGGATGTTTTCGACCGTATCCGTGGCGCCCGGAATCACCGGTGTGCGGACCCAAAGTGTTTTGGGATAAGGATGGTTTTTTTTAAAGTCTGCCGCAAACACCGCATTGGCCAGAATTTTTTCATTGCCTGCGCCGGTATGTTTTTTATGCTTTTCCGAATCGATTTCCTTGAGATCATAAAGCAGAATATCGACATAAGGTAGCAAACCAGCCAGCATGCTCTGGGACACCTGCCCGCAGGTATCCAGCGCCGCCTGGATGCTCCGGCCCCTCAGTTCTTTTAAAAGCGCCAGACAGAAATCATACTGCAGGGCCGCTTCTCCGCCGGAAAGTGTCACGCCGCCTCCTGACTGTTCAAAGTAAACACGGTCTTTAACGAGTTCACGCACCAGATCCCGGACGTTCCATTTTTGACCTAAAAGTTCCATGGCGGTGGTGGGGCATTCCTGTGTGCATAAACCGCAGCCGGTGCAGAGCAGCCGGTTGATGGTGACCCCCTTGGGGGTTTTCGTCAACGCTCTTTCCGGACAGGTTTCCACACAGATGCCGCATCCGATGCAGCCGGTTTTTATCCACTGAATCTGCGGTTTTGAACGGATGCTCTCGGGGTTGTGGCACCATCGGCAGGCAAGCGAACACCCTTTGAAGAAAACAGTTGTCCGGATGCCGGGGCCGTCCTCGGTGGACATACGGAGAATTTCCAGAATAATGCCCTTGGGGGCCTGGTGTTGCGTCATCGGTCGTCCACCCTAGAATTTAATATGACTCATACGTTCAATCACTTCATTTTGCAATTCGCGGCCCACCGTTGTAAAGTAGGCATTATAGCCGGTAATCCGGACAAGCAGATGCCGGTAATCCTGCGGGTGAGCCTGCGCGTCTTTCAGCATATCGGGATCAAGCATATTGATTTGCAGAGCGGTGCCGCCGTTTTGCGTGTAGCCTTTCAGAAACGCCTTGAATTTATCCTTGTGCACCGGATCGCGCAGGATGGATGGATTGAATGTGATCGTGTGACTGGCGCCGTTCGGGAGGATATTGAGGTAATCAAGCCAGTCTCCCCGGCCGTCCGCGGCTTTTCCACCCAGAACTTTTCCAACAGAGTTGGTATTGGCAGTCGGACCTTGAATATCCGCTCCGTTGGACGGGCAGATGGCGTTGGACAGGAATTGACCCTTTTCTCTTCCATTCGCGCTGGCTGCCATGACGTAGCCGTCGCCGGCCCAGTAGTTCCAGCTCAGCATGCCCGGCCGGAACTGGCGGAAGGTGGCTTTTGTTTTGTGCCGCCACGTTTCATCGCACCACAATTGCATGACAAGACGGGCCAGGGCGTCCGCTTTGTCGTCGTCGCGGCCGTATTTGGGCGCGCGGTTTTTAGCGAGGGCCTGAAGCACTTCGTAGCCTTGCCAGTTGGCTTTGAGTGCTGCTATCAATTCCGTCATCGTGCAGGCTTTTTTATCAAAGACCAGATATTGGATGGCCAGAAGTGAATCCACGGTGGTCGCGTAAGTAACGGCTTCCAGCGTGACGAAGCTGATTTGCGCCCCGCCCTGCGTAACGTCCTTTCCCTGCGTTGCGCAGCCTGTGATCAGACAGGAAAGATAGGGTGTGGGGAAAAAACGGGCGCGGATGGATTCGGATGTTTCATATAAATCGACGCATTTTTGAATAATGTAGCGTGTCTGAACGGCATACGCCTTCCAGAATTCATCCCAGGTTTTAAACGACGAAGCATCGGGCGTGCGGGGGCCGGACGGTCTGATGGTTTCAGTTTTCCCCGTCATGGGATCGCAAAAAGGCAGCAGGTCTTTGCCGCCCGTCAGGGTCAGCTCGACGGCTTTGAGCAGATTGAGGTTGCAGTCCACCGTGCCGGAGCGGTCATTGCCGACCATGGTGTTTTCCAGACATCCGACGGGGGCGTATTCGTGAATGTTGTCCTGGTTAATCAGGTCCGTGAGGCCGGCTTTTTGGGCCTCCAGCATCATGCCGGCCATGGAGCGTTCGTCAAAATTCAAGAGGAACGGCGCGCCCTGGCTGGATTCAATCATCTCCACGATTTTATCCAGCAGGATGTCGGGACTGTTCTGATGCAGCCGCACGTTGGGTTTGGGCTCCAGGATGGGCGACATCTCGTCAATCACTTCCAGAATGATATAGGTCAGATCGTTGGTCATGTCGGCGCCTTTTGCCCCGAGGCCGGACAGGGTGACAAGCTGGCCGAACCCGGCGGTGATGCCCTGGTTGCCATTGCGGATCATGGCGTCGTAAGCCGTGTTGGCGTGAATCCAGAAGCATTTCAGAATTTCCTTGGCCCATTCCCGCGGCATGCCGTCGCGGGTTGATTTTTCGTAATAGGGATAAAGATATTGATCCACCCGGCCGAAAGAAACGCCTGCGCCGGGGTAGTTTTCATCCGTCATGACCAGCATGTGGTTGATCCAGAGCGCCTGTACGGCTTCCCAGAAGGTTGTCGCGGGTTCCCAGGGCACGCGGCTTAAGTTGGCGGCCATTGTCCGAAGCTCGGTTGCGCGTTGCTTGTCCTGCGTTTTCCCGGCAAGATTTTCACATAAGGTTTTATATTGGGAAGCCAGATCGCGCGCCATGGTGGAGGCGGTCATCATGGCTTTCAGCTGATCACCCTTTGGTCCGCTGCGTTCCCGGCTGCCCAGACCGTTATAGATGGACATCAGTTCCGCATGGACGCCCTTCCAGCCGATAGTCAGCAGCCGTTCATGGCCGGGGATCAGATGGCCGGAGGTGGCGCCGGCGTTGCCGTAGCCATGATCATGAAACCATTTCATCTGCGCTCTCGCGCCGTTTTTGCCTTTCACCCGTTTTTGCCAGGCGCTGCTTTCCTCTTTTGTAAAACACAGGGAGGTCTGAACGTTAAACCTTGCGCCGGCCAGCAGATCGCCCGGCAGAATTTCCTGCGGCACATGGTTGACAATCACTTCCCGGACAAACCACGCGCGTCTTTCCGTAAGCGACCAATTCCAGAAATCCGGATGAAGGGCCACGGGTCTGGCGGCCTGAAGATAAGAGGCGCCCAGCGTCCCCAGCAGTGTGTAGGTTTCCGGAACGATATAAAAGGTCAATTCATTATAGATGATGTCCCAGGGCGTGCCAGTTGTCCAGGAGGTGAACTCGTTGTTCCAGGCCCGCTCGGTTCCGCGGAAATAATAATCCCTCAGCCATTGGATGCGTTCTGACAAGCCGGAGGGCTCTTTGATGCCAGGTTCGGGTTGCGTATTGTTTTGCATAGGGACCTCTCTTCAGGGGATGACGACCTGCGGGCGGCTATCCTTCCTGATCGATGATGGTGCGGAGATGTTTCTCTCCATGATGAAGAATTTCTTTCATGACGGATGCCGCCTTTGTACCGTTTCCGGCTTCGATGGCCGCAGTCATCGCCTTGTGGTATCCGTGAACGGCCGCGGTTACTTGCTGATCTTTAAAAAACTGGCCGGAAAGATTCGTGTAAATTTGCCGAAATGAATTTAAAAGAAGCGGGTAAACCCTGTTGCCTGAAGCCACGGCAATCAGAAGATGAAATTCAAA
>DFZJ01000139.1 GCA_002382045.1 Syntrophaceae bacterium UBA4059 | reverse complement strand
GTGAATTCGCCTTTCTGCACCTGACGGTAAAGAACCGTGCCCGGCACGGGTGTGACGGTCAGAGCAGCCAGATACTGCGGTTTCATTTCATTACAGATCCGGGCCGTCGCCAGCGCATGCCTTTCGGAGGCTTCACCGGGGCCGGCCAGACCCAAAAGAACCATGACGGAAAGATTGATGTCCGCTTCGACCAGATTGCGGCCCGCCTGAAGCATCTGGTCATATCCGACGCCTTTTTTGACTTTTCTGAGCAGTTCGTCATCGCCGGTTTCCACACCGATATAGGCCTTGGTCAGACCGGCACGCCTGAGCGCACGCAATGCCTCCGTTGATTTCGTCAAGGTGCTTTGAGGCCCCACGTAGCTGCCGACATGCCGCAGCGACGGAAACGTGGCATAAAGTGTTTTGATGATCTCCAGCAACTTGTCCGTTTCGATGGCAATCGCGTCGCCGTCGCACAGGAATACTTTTTCCAGGTCGCCATAATAATCTTTGGCCATGCGGACATCTTCCAGAATTTCAGAGGTCTCACGCACACGATATTTTACGTCTTTATACATGCCGCAGAAGGTGCACTGATTATGGGAACAGCCGATCGTGCACTGAAGCAAATAACTGTTGGCCTCGCTGAAAGGCCGGAAAATATTACCTTCGTATCTCANNCATAACCGTTGTCTTGATGACACCCGGCTGGTCACGGGTAAAAACAATCATAAAAGGGATTTGTCCGTTGGGAATCACCCGATCATTAGCATTATTGAGTCCTTCCGGCAGGGACAGCCTTTTTATAATTTCTTCTTCGGACAGGTTGGTAAGCTCCTCTTCCGTCAGAACATTGCCCGCGTAACTCATCTTCGAATCCAGGACAACTGCATAAGCATCCAGGATATCGCCTTTAACAAGGATGCGGGCCATGGAAAAATCCGCCTGATTGCGTGCGGTTCCTTCCACAATCCGGATATTACCCAGAATATAATTGTTGATGATCCGCTGCCGCACATTCTGGAGCTTGATCTGGCCTGTTACAAACTGACCTTGTGTCGGCTGCGCAACGCCTGCCGCATTGAGAACCATGTTGATACCCTGTTCTCCCAGTTTCACATAGCGTTCACCCAGTTGCGGGAAAACAACAAAATAGATGACGGCCGGTATAACGACAATCACCAGGATCGTCCAGAGCGCAACCTGCCACAGCCTGATTTTTTTACGAACCGGAGGGGGCGGTGTTTCTTCGGATTCATCCCCTGATTCGTGCATTTCATGGAGGTTTTCAAATCCTGATGAAAACTCGATATCGGCAATATCCTTACTTTCTTTATTCGCTGGTCGGGATTCCCGTTTTAATCCATCGCTTGCGGTTTTTTCCGGTTCCATGACGGCATTGAGAAAGCTGGCCACGTCATCATCCGGTACGTTTTTAGCAGCCTCATTGCGCACCGGTTCAAACGCCAAACGGCCCGATGATCTTTCCGCGTAGGTATTTTGCGGAGAAACCGGATTCATGGCCGGCGCATCCGCCGTCCCACTCATTTTCTTCGGATTATCCTGGAAAAATACATGTCCGCAGCGACTGCAGCGCACCCATAAGCCGTCATCAACGATTTGAGCATCATCAAAGCGGAATTTTGTGCGGCACTGTTTACATTGTATGATCATTGTTGTTCCTCTTTTTTCTTCCTTTCAGCTTTGGATCACATAAAGATCCGGTAAAGAGCGGTACTGTTCGTTGAAATCCAAGCCATACCCCACAATAAAACCGTCATCCATCGTAAAGCCGACATAATCCGCTTCCAAAGGAACTTTTCTTCTTTTTCGCTTGTCCAGAAAAGTGCAGACTTTAATGGATTTCGGATTTCTGGATTTTAAAGTATCCACAATATGCCGAAGCGTTAAACCGGTATCGACAATATCCTCTACAATCAGAATATTCCGGCCGTCAATGGGTATTTCAATATCTTTGGTGATGACGATTTTGCCCGAACTTTCCGATCCGGCGCCGTAACTTGCCGCCCTCATAAAATCCGTCTGACAGGGAATGGACAACGCCCGGATCAAATCCGCCATAAAAATAAAAGCGCCTTTGAGAACACCGATGGCCAGGATTTCCTCGCCTGCGTAGTCACGGGAAATTTCATCGCCGATTTCCCGAACACGTCTGAGGATTTCAGTCCGGGGAATGAGAATTTCCTTCGATGACGTGGACATATGGGTGCTCCTTGTTTTCATACAGTTGGTACTGACATTACGCAAGTTTTCGTTTGCCTGTCAATAGAAATCAAAAAATGCCGCGATACAGCGATACGAATTTTTCAATATTGTCCCAAACCATTTTTTCCGCGGCGGCCAGTTCATCCTTGTCCCGAAATTCCGACGACAAGCTGAGCAAGATGGCATTGAGCGGCGAAATTTCCCTGCCGAATTTTTCATAGTCGATATGGCTGATCATATACTGGGACCCGTCAAAATAATATTTGCCCAGCCGGTTGGCCTCATCGGAACGGAAAGGCCACGTGGTTTTCCAATGGAAAAACGCCAGCGCAACATCCGTAAGCGCCTGCCCGTCAAAAACATCCGGCTTCAACTCCTGTCCGATCCGGTCGGCAATCAGACGAAAATAGGTCACAACCAGATCAATGTCCGTCAGACACAGGCCGTAAAGGTACCAGTCGTCGATGATTTTTAACAAAATGAGCTGTTGGGAACGGGGAATAAAATAATGGCTGGGACAAAGATGTCCCGCGCAGACTTCCTGCCCGTAAAATGATCCCGTCCGCATATCAATGCCGTCGTTCTGCAGGGGATGGACGAGGCACCCGACTTTTTTTTCATCGGCATCCAGAAAGCCGAGATACTCGCAACAGTAAATGACCTCGTATCTTTTCCGGAAATCTTCGGCGGCAAAGGTTGCTTCGGCGTAGCTGTCGATATCACCCGGCAATTTCACCATTTCCTGAAAGCGTTTCGTGCGGGCGCGCAATCTCCGGGTCAGCGCCTCGCGTGAGCTGTCCACGTAATTGTAAAGACCGCAGCAGGCGCCGCAGGACTTGGCCGTGTCCGGCTGACATAAAACCATTACAGGAGACTCTATTGACATGAAAACACCTTCCACGGGATCGGAATAAATCGATTCAATATCTGCCAGACAGGCCTCATTCAAACACCACCGTCTTAGCGCCAAACACGATAATCTTATTGTCCAGGTGCAGACGCAACGCACGCGCCAGCACAATTCGCTCCAGATCCTTGCTCTTGGTCTGGATATCAGTAATGTTGTCCCGGTGGCTGATTTTAACGACGTCCTGAGCGATGATGGGACCGTCATCCAACTGTTCGGTAGCGTAATGCGCCGTCGCCCCGATAATCTTGACGCCGCGATCAAAAGCCTGTTGATACGGATTTCCTCCCGAAAACGCGGGTAAAAATGAATGGTGGATATTGATAATCCTGTTGGCGTACGACGCGATAAATTCGCCGGACAAAATTTGCATATAGCGAGCCAGCACCACCAGATCAATTTTCATTTCCCGCAAAAGCGCCGCTTGCCTGTTTTCCTGCTCCTGCTTATTATTGGGCGTGACGGGAAAATGGAAAAACTTGATTCCAAACTGTTCGACCAGATCCCTTGCGTCGGGATGATTGCTGATCACAGCCTCCACGCTGGCGTCCAGTTCTCCCATGTGCCGGCGCAGGATCAAATCGTGCAGACAATGCAGATGACGAGAGACAAAAATTGCCGTGCGCGGCACATAATCGGTAAAGTGTAATGTCCATTTCATGTCGTATTGACGGGCCAGAGGCGCAAACACAATGGGAATTTCCTCGCGGCTGAGCGCGAAACCGTCCAGCTCCCATTCAATGCGCATGAAAAATATTTTCCCCTGTTTAGAGGTGTATTGATCGGCATCAACAATGTTGCCGTTGTTCTGAAAAATAAAATTGGAAAGCCTCGCCACCAGCCCTTTGCCGTCGGGGCAGGATAACAGTAAAATTGCATTGGATTCTTCCATCATACGCACGCTTTCCCGTTTGTAGAACTAACGGGTCGTTTATAGAAGGATTAGCATTGCAGGTCAAGAATAAAAATGGTAATGACGGTTTCCCTTTGACATTTCCACGAAGAGATTGCGCGGCAATGTCATTGCGAGGGAGAGCAACGACCGAAGCAATCTTGTGCCTTACTGTGATAGATGAGATTACCACGCCGCCTGAGAGGCGGCTCGTAATGACAAAAGAAGAAGGACGAAAACATTTATAAAGAACAGGAAACCAAAAATCGATGGAACTTATTGAAACAATCAATCTACCCAACGGCCTGACCTTAACGGTTACCGATTCATCCCGGCGCATCGCCGCCGACACGATCAAAGTTGAATTGACTTTTCAGGTGAAAATCGAGGTTCTGGAATCCTTTTTTGCCTCGTCCGACGACTATCTGCAAGTAAAAAATGCGTCGGGTGATGAGTTGACTTACGAGCACAAAATGGAAAGGTCTTTTGTCAACGACAAAGATGAAGAATCCGTCCGCAACGAGCTTCTGGACACTTTCAAGGGTAACTCTCTCGGTTATCTGTCCTCACCTGCTTTCGCAAAAAAAATGGCCTTGTCGCAACTCAAAGACATCAAACTCAATCCCTTCAAGTACAAGGCTTATCCTTACCCGGAACGGGCGGAATAATCCGGGCAGCCCAAACCCCTGCGGAAAGTAAACCATGACACCAGACATTCTTGATGCGCTGCTGGCCGGCGCTGAAAAACCCAGCCGCTACATCGGCGCGGAAGTCAACGCCATCCGCAAGACCGGCCCCGACGTGCGCTTTTTGCTGGCCTTTCCCGATACGTATGAAGTGGGCATGTCGCATCTGGGATTGCAGATTCTGTATGCCGTTTTGAACGCGCTTCCTTATGTGGCCGCCGAACGCTGTTTTGCGCCCTGGCCGGATCGTGAGCATCAGTTGCGACAGCGCCATCTCCCCCTGACATCGCTGGAGTCCGCCAGTATCATGGCTGATTTTGACATCATCGGTTTTTCACTGCAATATGAATTATCCTACACCAATATGCTGGGCATGCTGGATATGGGGGAAATCCCCCTGAAATCCAGTGAACGGCTCAATCATCACCCCCTGATTATCGCGGGCGGCCCCTGCGCGTTTAATCCCGCGCCCCTTAGTGCTTTCATCGATGCCTTTGTCATCGGCGAAGGCGAGGAGGTGGTCGCGGAAATTACCGCTGCTGTCGGAGCCGGCAAAAAACAAAAGATCACCAGAGACGCAATGCTTGAGAAACTTGCGGGCATTGACGGCATTTATGTTCCCGCTGTACACGGCAAAAACACCGCCATCAAAAAGCGAAAAGCGGTTGATCTGAACGCCTGGCCTCATCCGGTCGCGCCGGTTGTGCCGCTTATGCAAACGGTCCACGACCGCATCGTGCTGGAGATCGCCCGGGGCTGCACAAGAGGCTGCCGGTTTTGTCAGGCGGGCATGATCTGGCGTCCTTACCGCGAAAGAAACGCGCAATTGATTGCCGACATGGCGAATCAGGCGCTCGCCGCCACAGGCCATGATGAAATATCGCTTTTATCGCTCAGCTCCGGTGACTACAGTTGTATTGAACCGCTCATCCGGAATCTGATGCAGAAACATCATGCCGAAAGAGTCGCCCTCGCTCTGCCGTCATTGCGCGTCGAGTCGCTGAGCGAGACGCTGATCGAAGAAATCAAACGCACCCGTAAAACCAGTTTCACCCTGGCGCCGGAAGCGGGAACGGATAAAATGCGTCAGATCATCAACAAAGGCAACACCGCCGACGATTTGCTTCAGTCGGTGGATAAAGTTTTTGCCGCCGGCTGGAAATCCATCAAACTGTATTTCATGATCGGTCTGCCGCACGAAGAAGAAAGCGATCTGGCCGGCATCATTGATCTGGGCTATCAGGCGCTGCGCGCCGCCCGTCATCGCGGCCAAGTTACGATCAGTCTTTCGACCTTTGTTCCCAAACCGCACACGCCCTTTCAGTGGGAAAAGCAGCTGTCGATTGAGGAAACATATCACAAACAGCATTTTATCCGTGACAGAATGAAGAACCGCAATATCACCGTCAAATGGCATGACGCCCGGATGAGTCTATTGGAAGGGCTGTTTTCCCGTGGAGACGAAAAAATCGGCGACCTGCTTTTGTGCGCCTACCGGAAAGGCTGCCGCTTTGACGGCTGGAACGAATTATTCCGTTTTGATCTGTGGCAGGAAGCTATCCGTGAAACAGGAACAAATGTTGACGATTATCTGCGCGAACGCCCGGCGACCGAGCCCCTGCCCTGGGACAACATCGACTGCGGCGTAAGCCGGGACTTCCTGCTTTCGGAAAGACAAAAGGCCGATGGCCTGCAAGCAACGCCGGATTGCCGCTACGATGCCTGTCAGGACTGCGGGGTCTGCGATTTTGGGGACACCAAAAATATTTTTTCGGACAAAACGCCCGCAACAGCGGCGGTGCAGAATCATGCCGAACCATCGACTTTGATGCGTGAAAAAGTTTATCGTCTGAGCTTCTCCAAAACCGGCCGCGCCCGCTTTTTATCCCACCTGGAACTGGCCATGTCGCTCACGCGCGCCCTGCGCCGCAGCTCGCTTTCGCTTTGCTACTCGGCGGGTTTTCACCCGCATCCGAAAATATCGTTTGCCACCGCCACATCGGTGGGCATGGCCAGCCTTGAGGAATATATGGATGTCACGGCATCAGAGTATCCGCGGGATATGTCCGTGCTGAAAAACGAAATCAACGCCGCCCTGCCGTCGGGCATGGAGATCAAGGACATTCGATTGCTGCCCTATGTCGCGAAGGAACTGGCCCATTCCCTTTACGGCTTTGCCTACGACTTGCTGCTGCCGGTTGATGTGGATGAAGAGAAACTGAAAGACATCAGTGAAAACATAGAAAAATTTCTGGCCGTCCGCTCGTTTCCGATTACCCGGCAAGCCAAAGGCAAGACCGTCACCCGCGACATTCGCCCCTTTGTCGAGGCGCTGACGCTAAACGCCGAAGCAAAAAAAGCCTTCATAACCCTGCGTCACGCGCAGACCGGCTCCGTCCGTCCCATCGATATTATCCAGCACATCCTGGGCTTCCCCGCCGATCAGACGCAGCAGGTTTATGTCATCAAAACAAAAACCATCCTTATTTGAAAGCTACCCCATCTCCAGCAGAATCCTGTTGAGCGCCTTGATTTCATCGCGCAGGCCAGCGGCCTTTTCGAATTCCAGATTTTTGGCCGCCTGCTTCATTTCCGCCGTCAGATCTTTAATCAGCGCAGGCAGATCTTCTTCGCGGGCCGGAATGGATCTGCCTTTATCATCCGTAGGCACCGTCAGATAATCGGCTTCGTAAATAGATCCCAGGATATTGCTGATCGATTTTTTAATGGTTTCGGGTGTGATGTTGTTTTCTTCGTTATATTTGGCCTGAATAATCCGACGGCGTTTGGTTTCGTCAAGGCAGGCCTGAATGGATTTGGTAATCTTGTCGGCATACATAATGACTTTGCCGCCGACGTTGCGCGCAGCGCGGCCGCTGGTCTGGATGAGAGAGCGCTCGGACCGTAAAAAACCTTCCTTGTCCGCATCAAGGATTGCCACCAGCGATACTTCGGGAATATCCAGACCTTCCCGTAACAGATTGACGCCGACCAGCACGTCAAACTCTCCCAGCCTAAGATCACGGATAATGCTGACGCGCTCCAGCGTGTGAATATCGGAATGCAGGTAGCGCACGCGAATGCCCAGGCCGGTGTAATAGTCCGTCAGATTTTCCGCCATGCGCTTGGTCAGCGTGGTGACGAGCACTCTTTCCTCTTTCTTGACGCGCAGTCGGATTTCTTCGAGCAGATCATCCACCTGATGCAGAGCGGGTTTGATTTCTATTTCCGGGTCCATCAGCCCCGTGGGGCGGATGATTTGTTCCACGCGGACGCCCCGCGCTTTTTCCGTTTCATAAACAGCCGGCGTCGCCGAAATATAAATTCTTTGATTGGGCAGCGCTTCGTATTCTTCAAAGGTGAGCGGGCGGTTGTCCAGCGCGGAGGGCAGACGGAAACCGTATTTCACGAGTGTTTCTTTGCGCGACCGGTCTCCGCGATACATACCGGCCACCTGCGGCAGGGTGGCGTGACTTTCATCAATAATAATTAAAGCATCTTTCGGCAGATATTCCATGAGCGTCGGCGGCGGGCAGCCGGGTTTGCGGCCGGTCAGATGCCGGGAATAGTTTTCGATACCCTGGCAGTAGCCCATCTCTTCCATCATCTCCAGATCGAAGTTGGTGCGCTGCTCCAGCCTTTGCGCCTCCAGCAGCATATTCTGTTCTTCATATTTGGCCAGTGTCAGCGCCAGTTCGGCGCGGATGTCGGCGGTCGCCCGCTTAAGATTATCCCTTGTCGTGACATAGTGGCTGCCCGGATACACGGCTGTTTTGGAAAGCGTCCCGATTTTCTTCCCGCGCAGCGGGTCAATCAGGTAAATCGCTTCGATCGTATCGCCGAAAAATTCGACGCGCAGCGCCTGTTCGTCTTCATAGGGTGGAAAGATCTCCACCACATCGCCGCGCACGCGAAATGTGCCGCGGTGAAAATCGATGTCGTTTCTTTCATACTGGATTTCGATCAGCCGGTGCAGCATGTCCTCGCGGGAAAGTTCCTTCCCGACCTCCAGCTGCACGATCATCCCCAGATATGATTCAGGGGAACCCAGGCCATAGATGCAGGAAACACTGGCTACAATGATGACATCCCGGCGCGTCAGAAGCGCGTGAGTCGCCGCATGGCGCAGTTTGTCGATCTCCTCATTAATGGCTGAATCTTTTTCGATATAGGTATCCGTGGTGGGCAGGTAGGCTTCGGGCTGGTAGTAGTCATAGTAGCTGACAAAGTATTCCACGGCATTATCGGGGAAAAGACCTTTAAATTCTTCATACAATTGCGCGGCCAGTGTTTTATTATGGGCGATAATCAGCGCCGTCCGCCCGGAACGCGCAATGACGTTGGCTATCGTAAAGGTCTTGCCGGAACCGGTAACACCCAGGAGCACCTGATGCTCTTTACCCTCGGCAAGCCCCTGCACGAGTTTATCAATAGCCTGCGGCTGATCGCCTGACGGAATAAAGTCCGTAATGAGTGAAAATTTTTCCATTTTGTCTTTCGTACAATCCTTAGATGGTTAAGCCAC
>DFZJ01000054.1:663-14217 GCA_002382045.1 Syntrophaceae bacterium UBA4059 | reverse complement strand
ATGCACTCCAACCGCAGTTGCAAACCCTATTCCTTCGGACAGTATGACATCCAGAAGATCGTTGAGCGCGAAAGAGGCATTCCCTCGCTGATGCTGGAAGCCGACATGTGCGATGAGCGTAATTTTTCCGAGGCCCAGATTCAAACGCGGATCGACGCCTTTATGGAAATGATCCAGACAAGAAAAGGGGCAGCCTGAGATGTACACGATTGGCATTGATATTGGTTCCGTGACGGCCAGGGGCGCGCTGATGGCTGGCGAGGCGCTCAAATAAAAAGGGAACGGTCGCCCGGCATTCGCCGGGCTTACGTCCCCTACTTTGTGCCTTTAACCGTGAACTTTGAACCGTGAACCTTTTTTATTTAATCTCCGCATGGTAGCTTTGCAACGATTTCGCCCGGCCATGACCCTCGCGGAAAGCGGCNNCTTGTATTTGATGGCCGCTTTGCGGATGTAAGAATCGTCATATTTGCTCAGGCGCCCGGCGGGTGTATTAATCACCAGTTGAATCTCGCCGTTTTTGATGGCATCCACGATATTGGGCCGTCCTTCATGCATCTTCAATATTTTTTCCGAGGCAATGCCGTGGTCGGCAAAGAATTTATCGGTTCCCGACGAGGCAATGATCTTAAAACCGATCTTAGCAAAAGCGCGGGCGACTTCCAGGATGCCATCTTTATCTTTTTCTTCAACCGTGATGAGCACGGTGCCTTCCGAGGGAAGGCTTTGCCCGGTTGCTTCCTGAGCTTTGTAGTAGGCCAGACCGAATGAATCCGCCAGACCCAGCACCTCGCCGGTGGAGCGCATTTCCGGTCCCAGGATCGGATCGACTTCCTGGTACATATTGAAGGGGAATACCGCTTCTTTGACGCCGAAATGACGGAACGCCTTGTTCTTCAGATTCAAATCCTTGAGTTTTTTACCCAGCATAATCTGTGTGGCAATTCGGGCCATGGAGATATTGCAGACCTTGGAAACCAGCGGCACCGTGCGCGAGGCGCGGGGATTGGCTTCCAGAATGTAAACAACATTGTTGGCGATGGCATATTGAATATTCATCAGTCCGACCACGCCGAACTCCACGGCAATTTTTTTGGTGTAGTCAATGATTGTATCGATGTGACGCGCTGAAATGCTGATGGGCGGAATGACACAGGCGGAATCGCCGGAATGGACGCCGGCCAGTTCGATGTGTTCCATCACCGCCGGAACAAAGGCGTCCGTGCCGTCGGCAATGGCGTCGGCTTCCGCTTCAATGGCGTTTTCCAGAAACTTGTCGATCAGAATCGGCCGCTCCGGCGTGACACCGACGGCGGCTTTGACGTAGCGTTTCAGCATTTCTTCATCATGAACCACTTCCATGCCGCGTCCGCCCAGCACGTAAGAGGGGCGCACCATCAGCGGATAGCCGATGCCGGCCGCGATTTTGACCGCCTGTTCCAGATTGCTGGCCATGCCGGATTTGGGCATCGGGATGCCCAGCTTGTCCATCATTTTACCGAAGCGGTCGCGGTCTTCGGCCAGATCAATGGTCTCCGGCGAGGTGCCGATAATCTTCACACCGGCTTTCGCCAGATCCGCTGCAATGTTGAGCGGTGTCTGACCGCCGAATTGCACAATCACGCCTTCGGGTTTTTCTTTTTCGTAGATGCTTAAAACATCTTCAACCGTCAGAGGCTCGAAATAAAGCTTATCGGAGGTGTCATAGTCCGTGGAAACGGTTTCCGGGTTGCAGTTGACCATGATGGATTCGATGCCTTCATCGCGCAGGGCAAACGCCGCGTGCACGCAGCAGTAGTCAAACTCAATGCCCTGGCCGATGCGGTTCGGACCGCCGCCCAGCACCATGATTTTGCGGTTGGGGCTGACGCCGACTTTGTCGGGTGCGTTATAAGTGGAATAATAATAAGCCGCGTTTTCCACACCGCTGACCGGCACGGCGTCCCAGGCCTCGGAAAGTCCCGCGGCCAGCCGCTGTTTGCGAATGTCTTCTTCTTTCTTTTCCAGAATCTGGGCAAGGTATCGGTCGGAAAAGCCGTCTTTCTTGGCCTGGATCAGGAGCGCGTCGGGCAGCTTTTTTCCTTTGTGCGTCAGAATTTTTTCTTCCAGCTCGACCAGTTCTTTCATCTGCCCGATAAACCATTTCTTAATGTATGTTTTCTGGTGCAGGGCGTCGATCGTCGCGCCTTTGCGCAGGGCTTCGTACATGATGAATTGTCTTTCACTCGACGGTTCACTGAGGAGTTCCATCAGTTCATCTTGCGACCGGGTGTTGAAGTCTTTAACGAAGCCCAGGCCGTAGCGTTTTTTCTCCAGAGAGCGGATGGCTTTCTGAAAGGCTTCCTTGTAATTCTTGCCGATGCTCATGACTTCGCCGACGGCGCGCATCTGCGTACCCAGCTTGTCTATGGCGCCGGGGAACTTTTCAAAATCCCAGCGGGAAAATTTGACGACCACGTAATCGCCGGAGGGCGTGTATTTTTCCAGCGACCCGTCGCGCCAGTAAGGAATTTCATCCATCGTGATGCCGGAAGCCAGTGTCGAAGAAATCAACGCGATGGGAAACCCGGTGGCCTTGGACGCCAGCGCCGACGAGCGCGATGTGCGGGGGTTGATTTCGATGACGACGATGCGGTCTGTCTTAGGATCATGCGCAAATTGGACATTGGTTCCGCCGATCACCTGAATGGCTTCGACGATGTCGTAGGAATATTTTTGCAGGCGCTTCTGAACGTCTTCGGAAATGGTCAGCATCGGCGCCGTGCAGTAAGAGTCTCCGGTGTGCACGCCCATCGCATCAACATTTTCAATAAAGCAGACGGTGATCATATTGTTTTTGGCGTCTCGGACGACTTCCAGTTCCAGCTCTTCCCAGCCGATGACGGATTCTTCAATCAGGATCTGGCCGATGAGGCTGGCTGAAATACCGCGGCTGGCGATGACGCGCAGTTCTTCCAGATTATAAACAATGCCGCCGCCCGTGCCGCCCATGGTATAGGCAGGACGGACGACTACCGGATAACCAAGCTGAGCTGCGATTTTTTCCGCCTCTTCCACGGTCACCGCCGGTTCGCTTCTGGGCATTTCAATGCCCAGTTTGTTCATGGCTTCTTTAAAAGCGATCCGGTCTTCGCCCCGTTCGATGGCGTCCACCTGAACACCGATCACCTTCACATTATGTTTCTGTAAAACACCCAGCTTGTATAGTTCGGACGTGAGGTTCAGGCCGGTCTGGCCGCCCAGATTGGGCAAAATGGCGTCCGGTTTTTCGTTTTCAATAATTTCCGTAATCGTTTGCGCGTTGAGCGGTTCGATATAGGTGACGTCGGCCATGCCGGGATCGGTCATAATCGTGGCCGGATTGGAATTGACCAGCACAATTTCATAGCCGAGCTTGCGCAACGCTTTGCATGCCTGGGTTCCCGAATAATCAAATTCACAGGCCTGGCCGATGACAATCGGTCCGGAGCCGATAATGAGCACTTTTTTAATGTCTTCACGTTTTCCCATATTTAACCTCATATCTTCATATTGGATTTATTCTTCACACATTATTGTATTTCAGAAAGAACGATTTTGTCGCGGGAGTATACGAACAATGACCTGACGTGTCAAAGGAATTATGATTGAAATATCCTCGAAATAGTGATTTTGAGAGACGAATAAAGACTTCGCCCCGCCATGGAACAGGAGACCGCAGAAACAACCACATGTTTACACCTGAAAAGCATCTTTCTGTTGGCACACTCTATAAAAACAAGAGATGATTGCAATACATCCAAATTAAATATTGACATATAGTGGATGATGTGAAATACTTCGATCAAGTAAGGCGGGGTCCGAGAAAAACCCGTGCGCGCCAGCACACGGGTTTACTCGGGAACTTTAACCGGCAGGCGAACCTAACGAGGACTAAAGTCACTGAGTGCTTAGACCATGTGTACACTACTAGCCCTTGCCAAGTCAAGCCTGCCATAAGCATCCCTCGGGGGAAAGGAGTAATACATGGTGGCAGAAGACAAAGTAACGGTAACAGGGCAGACGGGGGATTTGTCTGAGCGATTCGACAATCACCATCAGGCCCAGTGCTTCAACCGGAATGGCAAGACCCATCTTGCCGTCCGTGGAGAAGGGTCGGAGCAAAAGCGATTGGCGGTTGAAACCGATCTGATCCGCAACTACAACACAAACTGTAATCTCCAGTAACGGCAGGAAAGGAGCCGGGCACGCCATGGCCATTAAGAATGTGCGAATCGAAGATTGTGCTGATGTGCAGCCCGGCTTTTCCGCCAAAAGTGCTATTGTAAGCGAGCCGGACGGAAGTCTTCAGGTCATCACTGCGCAGCACATCACCAGGGGAGAGGTTTACCGCCATAAAGAAGACCACGCGCTCCTGATCGTCCCTCCCAAATTCTATGAGAAATACCTGGTTACGGCTGGTGACCTCCTCTTCATGTCCCGTGGCACAAGCAACTACGCCGTACTGATTGAGTCTGTCCCCGATCCGACCATAGCGCCGCTGACGTTCTTCATCATCAGACCCAAGCCCAATGTGCTGCCGGAATATCTGGCATGGTATCTCAATCAGGACATGATGAAATCTAAACTAAACGAAATACGAAGCGGTGCCGGCACGCCCATGATTCCGAGCAAAGAGTTCCGGGAGCTTTCTATCCCGCTTCCGCCACTGGCCACACAGAAAAAGATCGCCGAGCTCGGGCGGCTGCAGATGCGTGAGAGGCAATTGCTGCGGCAGCTGGCGGATGAAACGGATCGCCTGCATCAATCAATCGGCAGATCATTAATTTTAAACTCAAATCACCAAAAGGGGTAATCACAGATGGCAACTCAAATTTCACAGCAGGAAATCAATGACGTTCTCTGGAAGGCTTGCGACAGTTTCCGCGGCACCATTGATGCTATTGATTACAAGGACTACATCCTCACCATGCTTTTCGTGAAGTACATCTCCGATGTATGGCAGGACCATTACGACGAATTCCAAAAACAATTAGGAAATGATGTGGCGCGGATAAAACGGAAGATGGAGCGTGAACGCTTCGTCCTCCCGGAAGAAGGCTCCTTTTATTTTCTTTACGAAAACCGTGATGCGGCAAACCTGGGGGAATTGATCAACATCGCCCTCGAAAAGATCGAGATGGCCAATAAGGCCAAGCTCACCAACGTGTTTCGAAATATCGACTACAACTCCGAGTCCCGGCTGGGCAACACCCGCAAGCGTAACCATATCCTCAAGAACCTTCTGGACGACTTTGGCGATCCAAGGCTGAATCTCCGCCCGAGCCGCATCGGCAGCCTGGATATCATTGGCGGCGCATACGAATACCTGATTGGCCGTTTTGCCGCCAATGCAGGTAAGAAGGCAGGCGAGTTCTATACCCCCCCGGAGGTATCTTTACTTTTATCGAAACTGCTTGATCCGAAGCCGGGAGAACGCATCTGCGATCCGGCTGCAGGTTCCGGCTCCCTTTTACTTAAGTGCGCCGCCCATGTCCGCAAAGTATACGGCAGTGAAGACTGCGCCCTGTTTGGCCAGGAAGCCATCAGCGGCACTTGGGCGCTGTGTATGATGAATATGTTTCTCCACAATGAAAACAGTCCCCGCATCGAATGGGGCGATACATTGCTGGAACCCAAGCTGATCGAAAACGACAAGCTGATGCGGTTCGAAGTGGTTGTGGCCAATCCCCCGTTCTCTCTGGACAAGTGGGGGGCGGATAAGGCCGGGGAAGAAGCCAAAAGATTTAACCGGTGGCATCGTGGGACGCCCCCCAAGAGCAAAGGGGATTACGCCTTCATCTCCCACATGATCGAAACCACAACCCAAGGGACGGGACGTGTCGGCGTGGTCGTTCCTCACGGCGTTCTTTTTCGTGGCGGTGCAGAAGGGACCATCCGTAAAGCCTTTATCGAGGAAAACCTGCTTGATGCCGTGATCGGCCTCCCGGCCAACCTGTTTTTCGGCACCGGCATTCCCGCAGCAATTCTTGTATTCCGCAGAGATCGGGGGGAGCGGACGGATGTTCTTTTCATCGATGCCAGCCGGGAGTTCGGCAGCGGTAAGAACCAGAACCTGATCCGTGAGGATATTGAAGTGGCCAAGGTCGTCGAGACGTACCGTTCCCGGCAGGCCATCGACAAATTCTCTTATCGGGCCTCTCGGGAAGAAATTCGGGAAAACGATTACAACCTTAACATCCCCCGCTATGTGGACACCTTCGAGGAAGAGGAAGAGGTGGATATTGCCGCCGTGCAGGAGCGGATCACCGGTATCGAAAAAGAACTGGCCGAGGTGCGCAAACAGATGGCGGTGTGTTTGAAGGAGCTGGGACTATAGCGTTTACTGACCATTTTGAGGATAACCTCCAAATGGTACGGGAGCAAGACCAATGTCGAAAGTAAGACCATTTCGAGGATACGCTCGGAATGGTTGGTGCATGAAATGGGCGAATAAACAGATCGAGTAAAAGTAAATAAAGATTGAGCCATAATGAAGGACTGACATAGAAAAACAATTGGCGATATCTGCCATTTTATAATGGGCATGGCTTTACCCCGCATTACGTGGATACCTTCGAGGAAGAATAAGCTGATAGAAGTTTGGTTTCAGATAGCAGTATGTTTGAAGGAGTTAGGATTATGAGTAGATCAACAAGAAAGTCCCCAAATCCAAAATATCAAAAACAACACTGGGAGCATAATTACGGAATTATACCAAGTGGGTGGTCTTTTGTAACTATTGGATCATTATTTAAAGAAAGAACGGAAACAAGTTGCGATAAGGATAAATTTCCACTTTACAGCCTCACAATAGAACGTGGAGTAACGCCGAAAACAGAACGATACGAACGAAGTTTTTTGCTTAATGATGAAGAAGGAAATGAGTTTTCGTTAGTTAATGAAGGTGATTTTGTTTTCAATCCAATGAACCTTCGTTTTGGTGCTATTGCGTATTCTAAAATATCTTTTCCCGTACTTGTTAGTGCTTATTATAATGTTATTATTCCTGATCACAAAAAGATTGATCCTGACTTTATTGAAGAAATGCTGCGATCATATGAAGTTATGGATTTGTACGAGCGAATAGCAATTGGTTCATTAGTCGAAAAGCGGAGAATTCATCTTTCGATATTAAATGAAACGTATATTCCACTTCCGCCAATTATTGAGCAAAAAGGAATTGGCAATATCTTGGCGAAGTTTTCGAAGCTAATTGATCTTGCCGAAAGTCTAATTGCCGCCAAACAAGAACGCCGCAAATGGCTCATGCAGCAGCTATTGACTGGTAAAATGAAGCTGTCGGGGTTTGATGGGAAATGGCCTGAAGTTCATATACGGGACATCTTCAAGCCAGTTCGACGTAAAAACAATAAAGGAGTAACACATGTTCTAACAGCATCAGGAGAACATGGATTAATCGACCAAACAGAGTATTTTAATCGATCTGTTTCTGGAGAATCACTGGAGGGGTACTTCCTGCTTCGCCGAGGTGAATTCGCATATAACCGTAGTTCTATGAACGGATATCCCTTTGGTGCAATTAAACGCCTCGACGCATACGACGAGGGGGTGCTTTCAACCCTTTACCTTTGTTTTGAACTGATATCGAAGTCTTGCAGTTCAGATTTCTATAAACATCTTTTCGAAGCAGGTGTTTTAAATAAGCAACTCCGAGGAATCGTACAAGTAGGTGCAAGGGCGCATGGTCTCTTAAATGTGACATTAGAAGACTTCTTCGCTATCAAAGTAAAGTGTCCTCCTCTGGAAGAGCAAAAAAAGATAGCTTCATTCATAGACATAGCCGACCGTGAAATTGACCTTCTCCGTTCCCAGCTTGAAGCTTTGCGAGAGCAGAAAAAAGGACTGATGCAACAGCTTTTAACCGGCAAGGTGCGAGTGAAGGTGTAAAACAGAAATAAGTCAAAACCATTTTCCCGGCGTCGGGAAAATGGTCAAGTTGACCATCCGAGGAGGGAACCATGAAGAGTGATCTCATCATTACATTACACAAGAACTTTGAAGAATATGCACATCAGATTGACGGTGAAGAGTTCTGGTTTGCACGCGACTTACAGGAATTGCTTGGCTATGCCAAGTGGGAAACCTTCACCAATACGATTAATAAAGCCAAGATTGCCTGCCGGAATTCCGGGCATGCCGTTGAGGACCATTTCCCCGACGTCAGGAAAATGGTCGATATCGGTTCAGGTGCAAAACGGGAATTGGATGATATTGCACTGACACGCTACGCCTGCTACCTGATTGCCCAAAACGGCGACTCACGCAAGTTGGAGATTGCCTTTGCCCAGACTTACTTTGCTGTGCAGACCCGCCGCATCGAGCTCATCGAAAAGCGGATTGGTGAGATCGAGCGCCTGCAAGCCCGTCAGAAGCTAACCCTATCGGAAAAAGAACTTTCCGGCCTGCTCTATGAGTATATCGGCGACACGTCCGGTTTTGGACGCATCCGCAGCAAGGGGGACGCGGCGCTCTTCGGCGGCAAGAACACCAATCAGATGAAAGACCGCCTAGGTGTCCCTGACGGACGGGCTTTGGCGGATTTTCTCCCTACAATCACAATCAAAGCCAAGGACTTCGCTACCGAAATTACCAATTTCAACATCAGGAAGGATGACGGTTTGAGAAGCGAAACCGCCATCAGCCATGAGCATGTCAGAAACAACCTGGATGTGCGCAAAGTTTTGACCGACCGTGGAATCACACCGGAAGAGTTGCCACCTGCCGAGGATATCAAGAAGCTTGAGCGGCGGGTGAAGTCGGAAGAAAAGAGAATGCCCAAACAGGCAGGGCGTATCGGAACGAAGAAGATGAAGGAATAATTGTTATGAACCTCTCCTACCTTGAAGATTTCGATTCCGTCATCCCGGCCATACAAGTGCTTTCCACCCTGGGGTGGCAATATCTGAGCCGGGAAGAAGCCCTGCGGCTGCGCAACGGCAAACAGCATCAGGTGGTGCTGACCGAAGTGCTGCGCCCCTGGCTTGAGGCTAACAACCAAATTGAGGTAAAGGGGGAAACCCATCTTTTCAGTGATGCCAACATTGCCGAGGCCATCCGGCGACTGACTGACGAACCTTTTGACGGACTGGTGCGCACCAACGAAAAAATCTACCACTTGCTGACTCTGGGAACCAGCCTGGACCAGACCATCGGCGGCGACCGCAAAGGGAGATCACTGCACTACATCGACTGGAAGAATCCCGAAAAAAACGTTTATCACGTCACCAACGAATTTGCCGTGGAGCGCAGCCGTTCTCATGAAACGGCCAGGCCCGATCTGGTGCTTTTTGTCAACGGCATCCCTTTTGTAATCATGGAATGCAAACGGCGGGACAAGGATCATCAGGCAGGACAAAAGCAAATCGAAACGGCCATCGAGCAGATGATCCGCAACCAGAAGGACGATTACATTCCGCACCTTTTCCAGTTTGCCCAGATGATGATCGGTGCCAGCGTCAATGAAGCCCGCTATGGCACGGTTGGAACGCCGCGTAAATATTGGAGCGTCTGGAAAGAAGAGGGTTCGTTTGACCAGGCCGCGCATGCTGCGGCCAACACGCGTCTTCCCGCGGAAGTCGAGGCAAAGATATTTGCCCCACTGGAAGAGAAGGACGCCGAAGCCTACCGCAATGCCCGTTGCTACTTCAATGACCTCTGGGCAGGCGGTGATCGTCTGCCCACCGTGCAGGACAAAACCCTGTGGGCTCTCCTGCGTCCGGAGAGGCTGCTGGAGCTTACGTATGGCTATATCGTCTTTGACGCCGGGGTGCGCAAAATTGCCCGTTACCAGCAATACTATGCGGTCAAGCGCACCATCGAAAGAGTTCTTCCCTTGCGTGAAGGCGTGCGGCAAGGCGGCGTCATCTGGCATACCACCGGCAGCGGCAAGTCTTTGACTATGGTGATGCTGGCCAAGGCGCTGGCGCTTCATCCCGCTATTGCCAATCCCCGCGTCATTATCGTGACCGACCGAGTCGATCTGGACGATCAGATTTGGCGCACATTCGGGGCGTGCGGAAAAACGGCGGAAAAAGCCAACACCGGCGAACATCTGGTGCGGCTCATCACCGAAGGCAAAGCCGGGGTTATTACCACGATCATCAACAAGTTTGCCACGGTCAAAGGCAAATACGGTGTGACCGACACCAATCCCAATATTTTTGTTCTGGTGGACGAAAGCCACCGCACCAACTACGGAACCACGGCGGCTCAGATGCGCCGGGTATTCAGCAATGCCTGTTATCTGGGGTTCACCGGTACGCCGCTTTTAAAGACCGAAAAAAGCACCGCCCGCAAGTTTGGCGGATTCATCCACTCCTACACCATGCGGCAGGCGGTGGAAGACGAGGCGGTGGCGCCCCTGCTCTACGAAGGGCGTATGGCTCTGCTAACACAGAACCAGGAGGCCATGCAACGCTGGTTTGACCGGGTAACCGCCAATCTCAGCGTCGCCCAGAAGGCTGACCTGAAGCGCAAGATGGCCACCCGGGAGGCTGTCCATAAGGCCGAACAACGGCTGCGAATGATTGCCTATGACATCAGTGTCCACTACCGGGACAACTTCCAGGGAACCGGCTTCAAAGCGCAGCTGGCAGCCGACTCCCGAACCAGCGCCATCCTTTATCGCAAATTTTTCAGGGAATATGAGATGGTGGATGCACAAGTCGTCATGTCGCCGCCGGACACCCGAAAGGACCATGAGTCGATTGAGGAAGAGGACGAATCCATCGTCAATGCCTTCTGGAAAGAGATGATGCAGCGTTTCGGCAAAGAGGAGGAATATGTCAAACAGCTGATTGCGTCTTTCGGTCGCCCGGACGGGGTCGAAATTCTCATTGTCGTGGACAAGCTGCTGACCGGATTTGATGAGCCCCGCAATACGGTCCTCTATATTGACAAAGCCCTCAAGGAGCATAGCATCCTTCAGGCCATTGCCCGTGTCAACCGTATCTTTACCGGCAAGGAATTCGGCTATGTCGTGGATTATCGGGGCGTGCTGGGCGAACTAAACGATGCCATGAACACCTATGATGCCCTGGGCGGTTTTGACCAAGGCGATGTGGATATAGCCGGGGCAATTATCGATACCCGTGCCGAGGTCAAGACCCTGCCGCAGAAGCATACTAACCTCTGGGACGCGTTCAAAGCGGTTGGAAACAAGCTGGACAATGAGGCCATGGAACAGAGTCTGGCGCCGGAGGATAAACGGCAAGCCTTCTATGAGGCGTTAACCGCTTTTCAGCAGACGCTGGCCGTGGCGTTGTCAACCGAGCATTTCTATGAGGACACCCCGCCGGAACGGATTAAAACCTACAAGGATGATCTTAAACGATTCCGGAGCCTGCGGGCCTCGATCCAGCAGCGATTTGCCGAGGTGATTGATTACAGTCAATATGAAAAACAAATCCGCAAGGTCATGGACAGTCACATCCAGGCGCCGGACGTGGACGTGGTGACCAACCTTGTTAATATCTTTGACGTCGATGCATTCGACGATGAAGTGGAACGACGCATTGGTGCGGCGGCAAAAGCGGATGTAATCGCGAACCGGCTCGCCAAGACCATCTATGAGCGGATGGATGAAGATCCCGTGTTTTTCAAAAGATTTGCCGATCTGGTTCAGAAGGCTATCGACGATTACCGCAATGCGCGGATTAGTGACGCCGAGTATCTCGGCAAGGTAAAGGATTACCTGGCCACCGTGCGGCAGGGACACGATGCGGAAATGCCAAGCGAGCTGGCAGGCTACCGTGAAGCTCCCGCTTATTATGGCGTGGTGGGCGAGGTGATGGCAAGCTACGGAACGGGTGAGGCCACATGGAAAAAGATAGCCAGTGATATGGCAATCGCCATCGAGAAAATCATTGATCCCTTGAAGGGGCGAGATTGGACGGTGCGTGATGATATTCAGAAGGACATGGCGAATGCCATCGATGACTTTCTGTTTGAGGCGCGCGAGAAATACGGCGTCAGCATCAATACACCTGAAATGGATGAGATCATCGAACGCTGCCTTTCCATCGCCAAGAAGCTGGCAGGTGGTTAATGGGCCAGAGCGACAGCATCATTTGGGGAACTCTTGAAATACCCTATCGATATTTCTACTCTGCCCGCCAGACCCTTAGCGTCAGTGTGCATCCGGATTTATCCGTGACCGTCAAAGCGCCCAACGGCGTGAGTGTCGAAAAAATAAGGGCGTTTGTTCATCGTCGCGCGGTGTGGATCAGAAAAGCCTGGCGAGAATTTGAACCGTATCTGCCCAAACAGCCGGAGCGCCGTTATATAAGCGGTGAGACGCACCGCTATCTGGGGCGGCAATACCGCCTGAAGATTGAGCGGGGAAATGCGGACAGCGTTAAATGTTTGCGTGGTTATCTCCGGGTGACAATCGAAGGGGATATTTCACCGGCGCGGACAAAGACATTACTTACGGATTGGTATCGCCACCACGCCAGAGAGGCTTTCCAAGAGCGTTTGACAGCCTGTCACCAAAGAGCACATCGTGAGGAAATTCCGCTTCCCAATTTACAGATACGAAAAATGGCCAGTCGCTGGGGAAGCTATTCTTCAAAAGGACTGCTCACTTTAAACCTGGCGCTGATCAAGACGCCCAAAGATTGTATCGACTACGTCATCATTCACGAGCTCTGCCATCACAAGGTTAAACACCACGGCCCTCAATTTTGGAAACTGCTACGCAAGCTGATGCCAGATTTTGAGGAACGGAGGAAGAAGCTGAAGCTGTATGCAGATTGAATACTCTCCGAAATAGTGATACCGAAAGAGATGCAGGTGGCGAATCTGATTAAAGATGGCAAGAGCAGCAAGGAGATTGCCGGTCTGTTAAACGTATCCGGCAGCGTTATTGATGTTTACCGGTAGCGGATTCAAACGAAACTTAGCCTGAACAACAAGAAAGCCAATTTGATATCTTATCTGATCAGTTTGATGTGAATCGGGTTAGCGTTTTTTACCGGGATATTCCGCATCTACACAGATGCCGATCCCGCCGCGCACGGCAAACTGTGCCGACACCCTGCACCAGCGCGGCTTGAGGACAGCCACCAGGTCATCGAGGATAATATGGGTGACGTGTTCGTGAAAAACGCCCTCGCTGCGGAATGACCATAAATAGAGCTTCAATGATTTCGATTCGACAATTTTTTCACCGGGAACATACTGGATGGTGATTTTGGCGAAATCCGGCTGGCCGGTCATCGGACAAACGCATGTGAATTCTTCGGTCGTCAGCGTGACGGTATAATCGCGCTTCGCATGATTGGGAAACGTTTCCAGTTTGCGGACGGGTTTTACGGTTTTGCCTGATCCTAAAAGTGTGAGCCCGGTCAGATCATTTGTTGCTGCGTTTTTTGTCATGATGTTCCCCTGAATCATAAGAGTGTACTTGTTTACAGAAAGTTGCCGTTAATTTCAAGCTTATTCGACGGACAAAATAAATTGACATAGGTTATTGATTTTGTGATATATTTAATAAAAATACTAAGGAGCAAT
>DFZJ01000054.1:0-603 GCA_002382045.1 Syntrophaceae bacterium UBA4059 | reverse complement strand
CCACCCCGATAAGTCCTACATGATGTAGGACTTTCTCCGACATTTAATTCGGACTGACACTGATACCACAAACCATTATCCTGTAGTACTGAATCACTGCTTTTCAGGGGGTACGTGTATTGCATCCGCCATATGTAATACGCCCCAATGTTTCGGCAGTGAATCAGATAACGCGTGTCTGACCAACAGGAACGAAGCCATCCTGCGGGGCGTACCCCTCCTGAAAAGAGTTTGAATTTCAGATAGGTCTCCGGCTGGAAAATAAGGAGACGGCTGACCGAAATGCTTATGGATCATAACAGAACTCATGCCTTTTAGGCGGATCAAAGGGCATTAAAAAATTATTTAAGGAGAAAAATATGGCTGAGACTAACGAAACAGATTTTTATGACAAGGTATTTCCTGTGCCCGACAGAGTAAGGGAGAAATCGTACATCAAGAGCAGGGCAGAATATGACAAACTCTACAAGGAGTCCATTACAGACCCCAATGGTTTCTGGGCAAGAATGGCTACCGAAAGACTGACCTGGTTTAAGCCCTTTGACAAGAAGAAAGTGTCGGACTGGTCGTTTGATGCAAAAGACGTTCATTCCAAATGGTTTG
>DFZJ01000029.1 GCA_002382045.1 Syntrophaceae bacterium UBA4059 | reverse complement strand
CGGCTTACTAACCTGCTTTCTATTGTTTTGCAAATATTTTATGGTGATGTCATCTTTCTGATTTCAACCATGTTGCAAAGTGTTCTGAATGAGATGCTGCAGCGGTCATCTTTGTTTTTTAATCTTCTTGACCCGTTGCCGTCATTTTTATTATAGTTGCAAATAATTAGAGGATGGCTATGACGGATCAAAATAGAATGCGGGCGTTTGTCTTCGACGGCTCCCTTCGCGTTGTTGACAATTATCCGGTACCGGAACTTCGTCCGGGCTGGGCAAGAATTCATATTCAAACAGCGGGAATCTGCAAAACAGATTTGGAATTGGTGAAAGGCTACATGGGGTTTAAAGGAGTGCTCGGCCATGAATTGATCGGCGTGGTGGATGCCTGTGACCAAAAAGAATGGATCGGGAAAAAAGTGGTTGGCGAAATCAACGCAGCCTGCGGACATTGTGAGTGGTGTCGTAAGGGATTGGGGCGTCATTGTCCGGCCAGGACAACGCTGGGCATCGTGAGTCACGACGGCTGCATGGCCGATTATTGTATTTTACCCGTCAGCAATTTAATTGAAATTCCCGCGGATGTTTCCGACGACCGGGCGGTGTTCACGGAACCGCTGTCGGCGGCCTGCGAAATCATCGAACAGTTAACGCTCACCGGATCAGAACGCGCCGTCGTTCTGGGGGACGGACGGCTGGGTATTCTCTGTGCGTGGGCGCTGGCCACTGTTATATCCGACATTACCCTGGCGGGACATCATCCGGCCAAGCTGCAAATCGCGAAGTGGCGGCATATTCAAACCGTGACCGACCCGGCAGGCATCAGAGAAGGGGCGGATATTGTCGTGGATGCCACCGGTTCGGCCAGTGGTGTGATGGAAGCCATGAGACTCTGCCGTCCCCGCGGGACCATTGTTCTCAAAACAACCATTGCCGAGCGGGGCGATATCAACCTGGCGCCAGTGGTCGTAAATGAAATCACCATTATCGGATCAAGGTGCGGACAGTTCCGGGATGGAATAAAAATGCTGCGGGACTACCCTGATATGCCGCTTACGCGGTTAATCACTGATCGATACCCCATTGGCGAGGCTGTTTCGGCCTTTGCGTGCGCAACCCGACCGGATGCCATAAAAGTCTTGCTGCAGATTAATGCTTTGCCGGAATTTTCAAGACGTGTCATCTGAAAAACAGCTTACTTCCTCTGCCGCGATTTTGATTATTTTCAATCCCATCTATTCCCATCTATTCCTTTATTGGTAAGCATTTGCTTAATGCATGTTCGTTAGCGGCACTTTTAGTGCAAGATTCAGGTATTATCTGGAGGTCATTATGAAAGTTAGAATAGCCATCCGCTCAGGCAAACATCATTTTTATTTGCTCATTTTCGCACGGATACGTTCCTGATATTCGGTGATCTCGTTTCGCAGGATATCCAGATCAGCGATACGGTCATCCAGTCTTTTTAAGTGATTGCCGAGCAGCTCCAGAAGCCTTTTGAGTACTTTTTCATTGGATTTTTCATAGGTCCACATGGCTTCGAGTTCCTGCATGTCCGTCAGGGTCATGCCCATGATCTTCAGGCGTTTGATCAGTTTCAGACGCCTGAGATCAGCGTCCGTATAGATTCTGCGTCCGCCCTCCACCCGTTTGATGGAATTGAGCAGGCCTATTTCTTCGTAATAGCGGATGGTCCGCTGGCTCATGTCCAGTTTTTTAGAAAGCTCTCCGATGGAGGTAAATTCATCACTCATTGTCTGCACCTGTTCATTATGATGCGTTAAATTTTTCTTTGAGTTCCCGCTTTAATATTTTTCCTGACGGATTTTTAGGCAACTTATCGGCAATGACTATTTTCTTGGGGCATTTGAATCCGGCCAGCTTTTCCCGGCAGTAAGCGATAATTTCCATGTTGTTAAGGGTCACGCCCCTTTTGGGCACGACGACAGCCGCTACGATTTCTATCCACTTGGGATCGGAAAGCCCGATCACCGCCACCTCTTCGATACCCGGATACTGGTAGATAACCTCTTCCACTTCACGGGAGGCCACGTTCTCGCCGCCGGTTTTGATCATGTCCTTTTTCCGATCTACAACATACAGGTAGCCATCGCTGTCGAACAGCCCCAGGTCGCCGCTGTGGAACCAGCCGAACTCGAAAGCGTCGGTGGTTTTTTCCGGGTCGTTCAGATAACCGGTCATGACATGGCCGGACCGATGGACGATTTCTCCGACTGTGCCAACGGGAACAAACTTCCCGTCATCATCCATCAGACGGGTTTCCACATTCAATACCGGTTTGCCCGCAGAGCCCGGCTTCAGCAATTGATCCTCGGGTTTCAGGATGGTGGCCACCGGCCCCATTTCGGTCTGGCCGTAATAGTTCCAGAGCTTCAGTCCGCGGAATGTTACCGACAACTGCTTGATAATTTCCACCGGCATGATGCTGGCGCCGTAGGCCGCCTTTTTCAGACTGCGATGATTATAGTTTTTAAATTCCGGATGGTTCAAAATCCCGATCCAGACGGTCGGCGGAGCGAACATATGCGTGATCTGATACTTTTCAATCAGCCTGATCATTTCCGCGGGGTCCGCCTTGTGCATGATGACATTGGTGGCCCCGATATACAGATAGGGCATGAGGAAGCAATGAAGCTGGGCGCAGTGAAAGAGGGGCAGGGCGTGCAGGCTCACATCGTCGGTCTCGTACTGACCGTCGAAAATGCAGCTGTGATACTGCGACATGAGCGCCCGGTGCGACAGCATGGCGCCCTTGGGCTTGGACTCTGTCCCGCTGGTGTAGGGAATCTGCACGGTATCTTCCGCGCTGACATCCACCTGGGGCTCGTCGTAGGGCATAGCGTCCACCTCCGTCATCAGGTTGAAGAAACCCTCGGGAACGATGGAATCGCCCAGGGGAAGGAAACCCCACTTTTCCACGGTGGCGAATTTGTCCTGATCCTTGGCAATGATCGGGTACAGGATGTCTTCGATGATGAAGATCTTTGCTCCCGAATGATTGATGACGTAGGCGATCTCTTCGGCGTTGAGCATGTAGTTGATGGGAACCTGGATGGCGCCGATCTTGGCCAGGCCGATCATGCTGATGGGATAGTAGGGGGAGTTGTAAGCATAGATGGCCACCCGGTCGCCTTTTTTGACACCGTAGCTGGTCATGAGGTTGGCAAAGCGCCTGGCCTGCCGTTCGAGATCATAAAACGAAATCTTCTGATCGCGGAAAATAATGGCGGTTTTATCGCCGTATTTTGTTGCGGCCCTCCGGGCCATATCGCCAAGGGTGTCGCGGTAACAAATGTTGCTCATATTCATGTCCTCTCGTTTTAATCAGGTTCAAGATTCAAGGCCGTCGGCTATCCGCTATCAGCTTTCTTTATATTTCTTTTCAAACATTTCTTTGAGTTTGTATTTTTGAATCTTGCCGCTGGCCGTCATCGGGAACTCCCTGAGAAACTCCCAATAGCGGGGGATCTTGTGGCGGGCGATCTTTCCCTTGCAAAACTCGTTAAATTCTTCCGGGGTTGCCGTCTCTCCTTCTTTGAGCTGAACGGCAGCCAGAACCTGTTCTCCATATTTTTTGTCGGCGATACCGATAACCTGGGCATTGGCGACTTTCGGATTGGTATAAAGAAATTCCTCGATTTCGCGGGGATAAATATTTTCACCGCCCCGGATGATCATGTCTTTGATCCGTCCCGTTACTTTAAAATAGCCGTTTTTGTCCACGACACCCAGATCGCCGGTGTGCAGCCACTGATCCTGATCGATCGTGTGCGCCGTCGCTTCGGGCATCTTGTAGTAGCCCTTCATGACGCAGGCGCTGCGGGTGACAATTTCGCCCTGCGTGTCCGCCGGCAGATCAAGGCCTGTTTCCGGATCAATAATTTTGCCTTCGATATCCGGCAGGAGGCGTCCGACGGTGGCGACGCGCAACGCTACCGGATCATCGCGGCGCGTCATCGTCATGACCGGCGACGACTCCGTCTGGCCGAAGGCAATGACAATTTCGGAGCAATGCATTTTGGTATTCACCTGGTTCATGGTTTCGACGGGGCAGGGCGCCCCGGCCATAATGCCGGTGCGGAGCGACGTCAAATCATAGCGACCAAAATCGGCATGATTCAAAATGTTGACAAACATAGTCGGCACGCCGTTGACGGCCGTGCATTTTTCTCTGGCCATCGTTTCCAGCGCGATTTTCGGATCGAAGGATTCCAGGATGACCATCGCTGATCCGTGGTAAACGCTGTTGAGCGTACTCATGACGCAGCCGAAGCAATGAAAGACCGGCACCTGAATCAGCAGGCTGTCTTTTTCGGTCATACCCATCACGTCCCCGACCATACGGGCGTTGTTGACGATGTTGTGGTGCGTCAGCATGACGCCTTTGGGGAAGCCGGTTGTCCCGGAAGTGTATTGCATATTGATCACGTCATCATCGGAGAGAGCGCTCATCCGGTCATCGAGTTCCCGCTCCGTTACTTGCTCTCCCATTTTGATCAGATCAAAAAATTTAAACATGCCGGGTGTATTTTCTTTTGACCCGATATAAACAACGTTTTTCATCAGCGGCAGTTTTGCGGAAACAAGGTTTCCAGGCGCACTGGCATCCAGTTCCGGCATTATTTTACGCACGGTGTCGTAAAAACTGGTGTCGCGATAGGTGTCGATTAAAAAAATCGTGGTGGAATCGGATTGCTTGAGGATGTATTCCAGCTCATGCGACTGGTAGTTGGTGTTAATGGTAACCAGAACGCCGCCAACCATGCCCAGGGCGAATTGCAGATACACCCATTCCGGCACATTGGTTGTCCAGACGGAAACGTGATCGCCCTTTTGAATGCCCAGCGCCAGAAGCCCTCTGGCCGTTTTACGGCATTGGTCATATAATTCGCGGTAGTTTTGACGGATTTGAAATTGGGGTGAAATCAGAGCGGGATTTTCGGGATAACGCCCGGACGTCTCTTTAATCACATTTCCCACTGTCTTGTTCACAAAATCGGACATAAAAGCACCTCGCCATAGATTTAAGATTGCGTCATCAGGGTTTTTCTGAAGATTGATCAGGTAACCCCTGCGCGGAATTTCAAATAAATGCTACTTTAATTCCACTTAACGTAAACTGTGTTGAGCATAGCCGAATTTTGAATTCTGTCAATAAATTTCAATCGAAAATGCCAGAAAAAGGCCATGGCAGAAATAAAATCCGCATGGCCGAAGGCATGCGGATTTTATTTCAACAGAAGCAATATCAGTATAATAGAGTTTTATTGATGGCGGGGCGGGGCGGGGCGATCCGGACAATTCTTTCCCCTTCCAGCATGGATATGGCGTTGGCCGGACAAAAATGCGCGCAAATCCCGCAGCCGATGCATCGGTCCGGATTTCTTTGAGCCTTTTGATCCTCATTCAGGAAAGCGGCGCCCGTATGGCATTTTTTGACACACGTGCCGCATCCGATGCACTGATCGGTATCGACCACCGCCAGATAATGGGTCGCGTTGGTAATCGGCGCAATCATTTTGGCAATGGAATTGCCGCAACAGCAGCTGCAGCAATTACAAATACTGGTTTCTTCCTTGGATGTGTCGAAATTGGGATGGTAGGCTTTATGCACCAGTCCGTCTGCTTCGGCTCTCTTTAACACTTTGAGCGCTTCTTCCTTTGTGACCATTCTCGAAAACCCCTGCTCCGATGTAAAACGGGCTGATTTGCCGAAGCTGAAGCAGTTCTCTCTTTCCTTCGTCTGCTGGCAGGGATGGCCTTCCACGTCCTTATGGTGTCTGCAAAAGCAATGTCCCAGCGCAATTTCATCGAATTTCCCGATCAGATCCTCAACGTGCTGCGAGGGCACAATTCTATCGACGGCCGCTCCGAGGTTTTCATTGATAATGATTTTGACTTTTTCGTTTTTAGGCTGGTTATCGAGAAGGGGCACCGTTCTGTCGATCGGCGGAATGGTTAGCAGAAAGGGAACCAGCGTGTCATAATTTTCCTGAACCATCGTCTTCAACTCATCGAGCAATCGGGAAAACAGCGCGGATATTTTTTTGCTCTCATCGTTAATCTCCAGTTTACCCATGAAGTAGTATTCAAATGTTCCCACATTCATGAGCGGCAGCAATTTATAAATCATCACGCCTTTGCTGTTGGGCTGATTAAAGATAACCCCTCTTTTAGCCAGTCCGGTTACCTTTTTTAAAATTTCTTCTTCGGATAAGTTGCTTGAGGCTTTGAGCTGATCCATGGTCTGAGATTTTTTATCCGTGAAAGCGGCGATAAAATCGACCTCGTCCTCCTTAATAAAATAAGTTAACAGTTCAATGAGGGTGTCCGTAACCGGTAGAGGTGTTCCACCGGCTTTGCTGATGATGTCCGCGGCTTTTTTGTACTGATCATTAATATTCATTTTTCTTATCCTTCTTATCGTGTTGATTGAATAGGGTTCTCTCCATGAAGGCTATTTCAGCCCCTTGAAGGTTTCAATTTGCGCCGAAAGCCAGTTGACCCAGTTTTCGATTCCCGCGCCTGTCTTGCAGGACACCTCCAGAATAACGATGCCGGGATTCAAAACCATCACGCGCTTGCGCAGGGCCGACAGATCAAAATCGCTCAGCGAAAGGTAATCCATTTTATTGATGAGCAGTAAATCGCAGATCGAAAACATCAGGGGGTACTTCAGCGGTTTATCGTCGCCTTCGGGAACGCTCAAAATCATGACGTTTTTATGGGCGCCTGTATCAAACTCCGCGGGGCAGACCAGATTTCCTACGTTTTCGATGATGACGCAATCCAGATCATCCACCGGCAGAGCGTCAATCCCCTGAGTCACCATGGTCGCGTCCAGATGGCAGAATCCGCCCGTCCGGAGCTGAACAGCCTGAATGCCCCGGGCGGCAACCTTTTCGGCATCAACTTTGGATTCAATATCCGCTTCGATCACGCCTAACCGCACGCTGTCTTTCAGGTTGGCAATCGTTTGCAGAATCAGACTGGTTTTGCCGGAACCCGGTGAGGACATGAGGTTTACAAGCATGGTCTTTGTATTTTGGAGCCGTGCCCTGACGCCTGCGGCTACCTGGATATTGTCCGCCAGGATTTCCTCCTTGACTTCGATCATCCGAACTTCATCCACTATTGCACCTCCATATCCTTGATGTAGTATTCCCTGCCGGAAATCAGCGTGCCTTCCTTCTCGCCGCAATCGGGGCAAACCAGATCGCCCAATTTTGCCGCCTCGGCCTCATAAGACGTGGAACAGCCGCTGCACTGCACCATGATCGGCATGCGTTCGATGACCAGTTTTGCGCCCTGGGCCACGGTGTCTTTGCTCAGATAATCAAAATAGCGCTGAATCCACTCATCTTCGAGATCGCTGAGCTTGCCGATCTGCAGATAAACGGCCGTCACGCGCTTTACGTTGTTCATCAGGGCGTGTTTCAACACAATCTTCAAAATGCTCTCGGTGACGGGAAGTTCATGCATGTTTTTACCTTATTTCAATTCCTTGAGGATCGTCTTTTCGATTCGGCGGAAGTCAACTTTGCCCGCGGCGGTCCGGGTGATGGAGGGGACAATTTTAATGCGGCGGGGCATGGCGTAAGGTTCAAGCTTTTCTGAAATCATCTTTTTGAGCTGTGTTTCAGCCAGATCGCAGGCAACCAGCGCGGCAATGACGCTTTCGCGTCCTTTTGGGGCGGGGAGGGCAATGACGGCCGCATCACGCACGGTTGGCAAGGTTAGAATTTTATTCTGTATGTCCTGCAAATCAACCCGCTTGCCGGCCACCTTGATAATGCCGTCGGCGCGTCCCAGCAGAAGAAACCGGTTGTTTTTATCCGGCTTGGCCTCATCGCCGGTTACACAAAAGCCATCGCTATCTTTTTCCATTTCCGGGGATGTAAAATCGGAACGTACGGCCAATCGCTTGCCTGCCAATTTCCAGGATACAACATCCGTGGGTTTCCAGCTGTCCGTGTTTTCGCTGATGCTGCGTGTGGCAATGCCGCCTGTTTCGGTCGATCCATAAATTTCATGGATGCCCAGGCCGGTTTTTTTTAAGAAATACGCTGCGTCGGAGCGGTTTAACGGGCCGGAAGAAGAAAAAGCGATTTTGAGCGAGGGCGTTGATAAATTATCCACTTTTAAAGACCGGTAGTGAATTGGGACGCTCACCAGTACGGTGGCCTTGTGCCGGTTCATGGTCGAGATGATTTCCTGCGGGAAGGTGTACGTTTCCGGCAAGACCCGCGCCTGGGCGAGAATTGGCGTCAGAATGGAGAAAAGCAAACCGTAAATGTGATACGGCGGGACGGTGGCGATGAACAAGTCTTTGTCTGTCAACGCAAATTGGTCTCGCAGGTAAACGGCCTCCGCCAATAGGTTGCGCGGCGATTTGGACCATACTTTAGGTTTGCCGGTTGAGCCACCCGTAAAAAGCTTCAAAAAAGGTTGATCCGGATCCCGCAAATTTTCCGGATTCAAATCGCCGGGATTTCCTGCATGCGGCGTGATGATTTCCACTCCGGGCATCTCTTCGGGGTGATCGGCGATGGCGGCGTCAAAGCCTGTTGCTTCATGCATTTCCATCAAAGCATGGGGAGAAAAGGAATGAGGCAGAATTAACGTGCAGGCGCCGGCAAGCGAGGCCAGAACGGAGGCGGCGACCACCGCCTTATTTTCCGTACAAAGGCAGACGGCTTTTCCCGTGCCGCGCCTGGTTAATGTTTTCTTCAAACCGGCGGCCAGTTCATAAATTTCGCCATAGGTGTGTCCGGAATATGTGAATTCTTTCCTGCACAGCGTTTTCGACGGCGTCAGGATTTTCAGGTAAGTAGCGGCAAACGGGCTTTTTTCTTCTATGGTCATCGTGATCAAACTTACGAAATAGGATGGGCATCCTGTATAAGAAATAAATAAAAAAAGCAACGTGGGTTTTCAAGGGCCATTCATGGTTGGACTGCCAGGTCGAGATGCCTGCGATGCCGAAATATTTTTCATTGACTTCTGAGTCATTTTCTCATTAATTTAAACAAAAAAAGGGTGCAGGATGATGGTCGATATTGAAGCGTTGATTCCGCAGCGCGAACCGATCAAAATCATCACGGAGATTATCGAGTTGCATGATGATTTGGTTATTACCGCCGCCGTGGTCAATGAACGCTGGCCGCTTTACGATGGACATGCGGTGAACCCGCTGGTCTTGATTGAAGCCATTGCCCAGACCTCCGCCATTGCGGAAGGTCATAAACGGATGCTTCAAGGTAAAAGCGGCGTCAAGGGCTGGCTGGTCGGCATCAAGTCTGCCCAATTTTTTACGGATGCCCTGGCGCCCGGCACACGCATGACGGTATTTGTCAAAAGTCCTTATTCGTTTGATAATTACGGTGTGATTGACGGCATCGTGAAAGCGGGTGATGACATTCTGGCCACGGCGGTGCTTCAGGCGATTCGTCTCAATCATGACGTATAAAAACCATAAAGGAGCAAAATATAATCGTGGATGAAAAAAAGGTAGCCATCGTAACGGGGGCAAGCCGGGGAATCGGACGGGCAACGGCGGTGGAGCTGGCCGTCAACGGTTACTATGTTGTCATCAATTACAACGCGAACGAGGCGGCGGCGGCTGAAACGCTTTTGCAGGTTCAAGCCGTGGGGGCGGCCGGTGAAACGCGGAAATTTGATGTCGCCAACGCTGAAGAGGTAAAAGATGCGCTGGCCGGAATTGTCGGGGAACATAAGAGAATCGACGTTCTGGTCAACAACGCCGGCGTGACCGCCGACGGCCTCTTTATGATGATGGGGGAAGACGAATGGCATCGTGTTATTAATACGATCCTCAACGGGTTTTATCATGTCACAAAGCCCGTCCTGCGCGAAATGGTCAGGAAGAAACACGGCGCCATTGTATCCGTTTCTTCCATATCGTCCATGATTCCCAACCGCGGCCAGGCCAATTATGCCGCGGCCAAAGCCGGCCTCAACGCCGCTTCGCGTTCGCTTTCCAAAGAAGTGGCGCGCTTCGGCGTTCGCGTCAACGTGGTTGCGCCGGGTCCCATCGAAACGGATATGCTAAGCAGCATGCCTCTGGATAAAGACACCATTAAAAATATGATCCCGATGGCGCGGGTGGGGAAACCCGAAGAAGTTGCCCGTGTCATCCGCTTTTTGTGCTCCGACGATGCTTCGTATATCACGGGTCAGGTTATCTCCATCAACGGCGGTATGTATTAGTGAGGTTCAAGGCTGCGGTGATGAAAAAAACAGGTCTGATCTTGTTGCTCCTGCTGCTGGTCTTGCCGGCTGCCGTCCGGGCGGACGATTTTGAACAGCTGCGCAAAGATTCGGCGCATATTGCGACCATTTCCGCCGATTTTGTGCAAAAGAAGTCCATGAAAATTCTGTCCATACCGCTGATTTCCGAAGGAAAGTTTTTTTATGCCGCCCCTGCTTCGATCCGCTGGGAATATCAAAAACCTCTCAGGAGCGTGATCATTTCAGGCCCGGGAGCCACGAGGCGCTATATCGCCTCCGGCGGTAAAATGATTGAAGATAAAACCGGCGGCGCGCAGGCGATGAAAATTGTTTTTGATGAAGTGGCCGGCTGGATGAGCGGCAAATTTAATTCCAATTCCGCTTTTACCGCCACCCTCAAGGAAGGACCCGTCACCCAGATTACGCTCAAGCCGTCTGGAAAAAACATGGCCGGCATGATTGAAAAAATTGAAATTACGATTTCCCGAAAAGACCGGTCTGTCCAGTCCGTGCGACTTGTGGAAAACGCGAACGCCGAAACCCGGATTGACTTTCAGCATGTTGTCATCAATCAAGGCATTCATCCTTCCGTGTTTCAGGATGTTCAATGAAAGGCCTCCTTGTTTTAATAGCGGCTTGTTTGCTTGCGTCCTGCGCGGCATTGCCGCAGGTCTTGCCGCCCGCGGGGTCTGCAGAAAAAAACATCAGGTGCCCTTCACCGTTTCTTGCGGAAAAAACACGTCTCATCCACACCATTGAAGTGCGGACGTCCGATGAAACGAAAACCGTCATGATCGGCGTGACGCTCATGGATCCTTTTTCGCGAACAATAACCTGCGCCCTGATGAGCGCGGAAGGCATGACGCTTTTTGAAGCTGTCCGGGGGCCGGAGGGCATGGTTGTCAGCCGGGCCTTCCCACCCTTTGATGCGGCAGACTTTGCCGTCCATATGATGGACGATATCGAATTGATATTTCTCGCCCCGCAGGGTTTGCCCGCGAAAAAGGGTGTTTTGGCCGGAGGCGATCAGATCTGCCGCTGGCACAAAACGCAGGGGGGCTGGATGGAGGTATCAGCCGGTCGTGACGGGCGCATGAAAGTCCATCGTTATTCGGAAGGCGGTGATTTGAAACGCGCCGTGACGCTGGCTGCAGACGCAGCCAATCCCTATTCCACCATTTTGCTTCAAGCGTCGGATCTGGTCAATTATGCGCTGGTGATGACGCTGATTCAATCCGAGTCGGTAGGGGACAAACCAGGACTGAAGGAATCATTGCCATGACCCCATTCATGAGGCACCCGATTGAAGGAAAAAATATTGTTGTGATCGGCGCGGGTGCCGGCGGTCTTTCCGCGGGTATTTTACTGTCGCTTCTGGACTACCGGGTCACGATTGTGGAAAAAAACCGGGCGCCGGGCGGTCTGATGCGTTCTTATGCGCGCCGGGGCATCGATTGTCCCGTGGGCGTGCATTATGTCGGCGGGCTTTCCCCGTCCGAACCGCTGGGGAAAATGTTTGACGTCCTGGGCATTGACGTTGCGGATTTGTTTTACCGCATGGGGGATAATGGCGTCATTGACCGCTACATCTTTGATGATTTTGTCTTCGACCTGCCGGCAGGCATTGATGAATATGAGAAGCGGTTGCGCGCCGCTTGCCCCGCGGATGCCGGGGCGCTGGATGTTATCATGAAAAATTTACGCCGGATTGCCGGCCAGATGAAGGAGCCGTCTTTTTTTTTCAAGCAGGGAGATCCCTTTCAGAACTTGGATCATTTCCGGCCGATGGGGGAGTTGCTCAATGACCTTGCGGTGTCCCCCCGATTACGCGCCATACTGGCGGTGCCCTGTCAGCTGATCGGCGTTGAACTTGCCGACTGTCCGGTGATCTTTCATCACATGGTGGCGGCCGGATATTTATTTTCATCGTGGCGGTTAAAAGACAGCGGCGCCCGAATGGCGGATGTTTTTGCTTCACGTTTTGCAGAACTGGGCGGCCGGCTTATGCTGAATCAATCCGTGCGGAAAATTAATCTGGAAAAAGGCAGCGTCGCCTCCATCAGCCTGGATACGGGAGAAGATTTGCCCGCGGACGCAGCCGTGGCGGCGATCCATCCGAAAACCATTCTGGGGTTGCTTCCGGAGAGCGCTCTGCGCGCGTCTTTGCGACAGAGAATTCTGGCGCTTGAGGAAACGGAAGGCGTCATTGGCGTGCAGGCCAGTGTCGACGCCGCGGCGCATGCTGCAATCCATCATAATATTTACCGATTGCACCACAACGCGGATGGTTTCATCGAAGACGGGGTCTTTTATCAGATACGGCGCGGCAATGATCAGCAATCCAATTTATTATCCATCATTACCCGGTCTCGCTACAGCGATTGGCGCCGTTGGGAAAAAACATTAACGGGGAAGCGCGGGGTTGCTTATAATGAACAGAAGCTGATGATGGCCTACAGCCTTTTAAAAAAGGCGGAGGCCATCTTCGGTCCTCTGCAAAATTTGCAGATTCTGGATGTATTCACGCCTTTAACGCTGCGCGATTGGGTTAATTGCCCCGAAGGTTCCTGCTACGGGGTGTTGCGATCCGCCGGTCAATTGTTAAAAATCGCCTCTTTAAATAATCTTCCCATCCGCGGGCTATGTCTGGCCGGACAAAACGCAATGGCGCCGGGGTTGTTGGGGAGCATTCTGGGATCATTTAACGCCGTAAGGCAGCTCATCGGCGATGGTCGTTTTGTCGGGGAATTTCACCGGCAACTCTAATGCTGGACGGCAACACTGATTTGTGATAGTTTCCGCGGCGCTTTCGGTTTGGAGGCGAAACCAAAGGCGTTTGCTTGAAAATTTCTAAAGTTAATGAATATTTGTTCATCACGATGGATTATTAAAGGAGTCGTCCAAAATCAATGACACGTCAGGATATTGAAAAAGAAGTCCGCAATATATTTCTGAGGGAATTTGAAGTTGAAAATCCGGAAATGGAGGTCAATCTTCGGGAAGCCTATGGTTTTGACAGTATCGATGCCATTGAACTGTTACTGGAAATCGAAAAGTTTTTGGGGACCGAACTGACTCAGGAAGAAAAAAAGCTGGCGATGGACATCCGGACCATGAAACAGATTATTGACTATATTGAAATGCTGGCCAAAAAACGCAAAACGGCTACGGAGAAAAATTAAATGACGGAACGCAGGGTCGTGATTACCGCCTGTTCGGCCATATCGCCTATCGGCCACGGCAAAGAACAAATCGTCGAAAGTCTTTTAAAAGGCGTTTCCGGCGTGACAACGCTTCGCGAAGATGATCTGATCAGCCGTTTTATTCATTCCCGCGTTTACGGCACGGTCAGCTATCCGATGACGTATGATTTTGCAAGGCAGCACCGCAAAACCATGGGACCGGTTGCTTATTACGCCTGCCAGGTTGCCAAAGAAGTGCTGGCGCAGGCGGAGCTTCCCTCCGCATTTGTAACGGGAGGCCGACTCGGTGTTGCTTTTGGTTCGATTCATGGTTCTCCCACGGTTCAGCGGGATATTTACAAAATTTTTTTTGAAGCAAAAGATAAAGCGTCTTATCAGGGCATTGGCGCCGTCGATTATCTGAAATCCATGGTTCATACAACCGCCGTCAATATTTCCAAGATGTTCGGCATCACCGGCCGCATTATTGCTTCCGGCACAGCCTGCACCACGTCGAGCCAGTCGATCGGCTACGGCTATGAGGCCGTCAAGTACGGCTTGCAGGACGCCATGCTCTGCGGCGGCGCGGATGAATATGATACCATTACGGTGGCTGTTTTTGATAATCTGCTGGCCTGCTCCACCGCTTTTAATGATGAACCCGGGCGCACCCCCCGTCCGTTTGACCGCGCACGCGACGGTCTCGTGGTTGCCGAAGGCGCGGGCGCCGTCATGCTGGAGGAATACGAATTTGCGAAGAAACGCGGTGCGACCATTCTGGCCGAAGTCATTGGCTTTGCCTGCAATTCCAATGGCGGCGATCTGATCCTGCCCAATCTTGACGGTATCACCAAAACGCTTCAACTGGGTCTGGAAAATGCCAGAATCAACGCCTCCGACGTTGATCTGATCAGCGCTCACGCCACGGCCACCAAGATGGGCGACATTATTGAAGCGCAGGCCATGGGCGCTGTTTATGGAAAGGATCCCTTTGTGGCGGCCCTCAAAAGTTATATGGGGCATACCATGGCGGCCTGCGGCGCTATTGAGACGGTGATGATGCTTTACATGATGCAGGAAGGGTTTATCGCGCCGACGCTCAATCTCGAAGATATTGATGAACGCTGCGCGATGATTCATCACGTCCCGAAGCTGATCGAACATCCTGTTAAAACCGCGGCCATCCAGAATTTTGCATTTGGCGGCGTCAACACCAGTCTGCTCATTCGAAAGTCGATCTGAAATTACCATGGCCATTCTTCGCTTCATAAAACGCAGCGTCGATTTTTGCCTCACGTTGCTTTTATGGGCGTACTTTACATTCGGTTATCTTTTTATTCTGCTGTTATTTTTTGTGCCGTCCTCTATTCATTTGAAAAACAGCGCCGCCGTTTTTCAAAAAATGAACCATATCCATTTGAAATGTTTTTTTGCCTGGCTGCGCTTTTTGGCGCCCCGCACAACCTTTAAGATCGATCAGGCGGTCAGCGGCCTCAGGTCTTCCATTATTGTCTGCAATCATATTTCTTATCTGGACCCGATCTTGCTGGTATCCCTATTTCCTCGCCAGACGACCATTGTTAAAAATACTTTTTTCAGCGTGCCCATTTTCGGCTGGTTTTTAAAAAAGTCGGGATACGTGCCGTCATCGCCTTCCGAAATGTATGGTCCTGCGATGATTAACCATCTGGAGGGTATCCGCCGTCATCTGGCGTCCGGCGGCAACTTATTTGTATTTCCCGAAGGCACGCGCAACCGCGGCGGCAAACTATTGCCTTTCAATAAAGGCGTGTTCAGTATTGCGCGTTACTGCAACACGGGATTACAACTGGTTTTGATCCGTGGTACCGACAAACTGTTCCGCCCCGGCGCATTTTCCTTCCGGATGCGCAAAACCAATACCATTGAACTGGAATTGATTGCATCGCTTGCCCCTGATGATCAGTCCGGCAATTTTTCGATCGGCGCGGTCGCCCATCAGGCGAGGCTAGTCTTTGAACGGAAAATCGCCGATGTCGACGCAGGCAGAAGTGACGGCACAAAACAATGAGTAGAGCAGCTTGGCAACCGCTGAACCGCTGAACCGCTGAACCGTTGAACCCTGAACCTCAGTCCGCCAAAGCTTCCCGTATTTTCTTCGCGAGATCATTAAGCCGGTAAGGTTTCTGGAGGAAAACGCGCACGCCTTTCTCCATAATGACCTTTGCCTTGTCGTTTAAGCTGTAGCCGCTCGACAGCATGGCCCTCACGGATGGATTGATGGCTTTGATCCGATCGAAGGTATCGCCGCCGCTCATTCCCGGCATAATCATGTCGATGATCACCAGGTCAATATCCGCATGTTTCTGCTCATAAATCTTGATGGCTTCTTCGCCGCTGCCTGCCGTGATGATGATATAGCCCAGTTCGTTCAGAAGCTGGCTTGTTACTTCGGTGATGACTGCTTCATCATCGATAAGCAGAATGGTTTCCCGTCCGCCGATCAATTCGGACTCTGCCGGTGCTTCGGAAGCGATCGCTTTGGACGAGACCGGCAGGTAAATATTGAAAGTCGTTCCATGTCCTTTTTCGCTGTAGACCGTGATGATGCCTCCATGTCCCTTGATAATACCGTAAGCGGAAGCCAGTCCCAGGCCGGTGCCTCGTCCCATTTCCTTGGTGGTAAAAAAAGGATCAAATATCCGCTGTCGGGTTTTTTCATCCATGCCCACGCCGGTGTCGGTAATCGATACTTTGACGTAACGTCCGGATTTTAAACCATGCTGATCTGCCTCGGCTTTCTCAAAGATTACGTTGGCCGTTTCCAGATAAAGCGAACCGCCGCCGGGCATGGCCTGCCAGGCATTGACCAATATGTTCAGCAGGACTTGTTCAATCTGACCCCGGTCTACTTCAACCGTCCGGATCGATTCACCGTATTTCTCGAACATGGTGATTTCTTTTCTGGTTCTGCCGAAGAGGTTGATGGCTTTGTTGATTAAATCGTTCAGGTCGGTGGCGACGACTTCGTAACGGCCCGCGCGGGCAAAACCCAATAACTGCCTGGTCAGACTGGCGCCGCTTTGCACAAGAAACTGTATCGATTTGAGTTGTTCGTAAAAGGGGTGTTTTGCATCCACTTCCAGCAGCATCAGGGATGTGTATCCCTGGATGCCCATCAGCAGGTTGTTGAAGTCATGGGCGATACCCCCGGCCAGTGTGCCGATGGCCTCCATCTTTTGGGCCTGATAAAGCTGTTCGGTCAGTTTGTCGCGTTCTTCTTCCATCAGATCCGTTTCAAAATAGTCGTCTTCAATGCTTTCAATGATCGTCCGATACCGTTCTTCGCTCTGTCGTAAAGATTCCTCGGCTCGTTTTTGCTCCGTGACGTCCGTGACGAAAGAGATGGCGGCCGGTTTGCCTTGATAAGTAATTCTGACGGCCTTGACATTCAGTGTGACGCAGGAATCATCCGGTTTGATGACCCGGACATCGCAGCTTGCCGGCGCTTCATCGCCCTGACTCCGGGCGATGAAGTAATTTTTTACCTTTTCAAGGTCTTCGGGACGCATGTAAATTCCCAGAGGCTGGTTGACAACTTCCGCTTCTTGCCGGCCGATCGTTTTCAATAATTTCTGATTGACGTAAACGTATTCCCCGTCCTGCAGGATGGAGACGCCGTCGCTGGTGGATTCCATCGCGGTACGATAGAGGATTTCGCTTTCACGCAGTGCGTTTTCCGTTTCTTTCTGTTGCGTGATGTCCACGGCCATCGAGCGGCTCATGACGAAGTTGCCCAAAGCGTCCTGGACTGCCGAAGCCGTGACAAGAACGGGGAAGGTTGAGCCGTCTTTGCGCATCATGTCATATTCCACGTCGCTCACGAGTCCCTGTTCCTTTAATCGGGCAAAGGCGGTTGAGAATTGATGATAGCCCGTATCAGGTAAAACCTGCCGGTAGGGTTTGCCGACCAGTTCTTCCCGCGTATAGCCCAGCCAGGCCAGTTCCGTGTCGTTTATCCGGACAATGTTGCCGTTCGAATCGATGGAGTGGTAGCCGCAAGGGGCGTTATGATAGAAATCATTGATTTCCGCTGCGGACTTGATCAGGTCATCTTCGATCCGGCGCCTATTCTGCTGCTCGATGGCGGCGCTTTGTCCTCTGGCGATGCTGTAGGCGATGGCGGCAAAGATGGCGAGGAGAATCAGCATGACCATGATGAACCGATTCCGGAAGCTTTGCATGGGGGCCAAAACGGTATCTTCCGGGGTGGCGACAACAATCGACCAGAATGTGTCACCTGTTTTAACCGGCATGTAAACGGCATGTCTTTGAACCTTAGCCATCATGACGGGACCGGGCTTGCCAAAGGTATAGGTTGTGACGCCTTTTTCACCTTTCATCATCTTGCCGGCCATCTCGATGATATCAGGGAAGTCTTTGCAGTTGTCCATGACGGATTTTCCGGTATGGCCGGGAATGGGGCAGTAAATTTCTATTCCTTTGGCGCTGATCATCCAGGCATAGCCTGCGTTTTCAACCTTGATGTCTTGCAGATATTTCCCGGCGAGGGTGTCAAATGAGACGAGAAAGCCCAGTGTGCCGTCAAACGTGCCGTCACGGTAAACCGGCACATGGATGGCGATGGTTTTAATACCCTGAACAGCTGTAAAAACATCGCTGACCACGGGCTTTTTCATTTGCATAATTTTCCGGATGTGTTCCTGATCGGACAAGTTGGCGCCTATCACCTTGGGGGCATCAGGATAAGAATAGATAATTCTGCCCCGGGCGTCGACACGCGTAATGCCCAGAACTTCGTCGGACGATGTTTTCTGGAATGATTGTATCAACGCCATGCCATGAGTGTTCATCTGGATAATGCTGTTTTCATGAGCCAGGTAATTGAGAATCTTGAAGTGCTGATGAAATGATTCCTCGATGCCGTTGGCCGCCAGTTCGGCATAAACCATCTGGCGGTTATTCAATTCACGGATGGTTTGTTTTTTTACTTCATTGTAAATGGAAAAAAATAAGGCCACGCAGATCAGGAGGCTGATGGCAAGAAAGGTAATTTGTTTTTTGTAATTCAGCATAAAGCCTCATAAAATATTTGATGATTCTATCATTCTTAGTCTTTCCGGCGCCGGAAGTATAGAAAGGATACGCGGGCAAGTCAAATTAATATTTGTTTGACTTTTCGTTCTGCCCATTTTAGGTTTTGAACAATCGGAAGCAAAACTTTTGCACAACAGGCCTGAAAAGGATGATGGATAAAAAAAAGCGTATTGTGATTACAGGCATGGGTACGAAAAACGCCATTGGCGGCAATGTCGCGCAATTTGCCGTTGCCTTACGGCAGGGTGTCTGCGGTATATCTGAGATTGACCTGTTTGATACGAGCGAATTCCGAACCCATCAGGGCGGCCAGATTAAGAATTTTAATCCCCGTCAATCTATTCCCGGCGTATTTAACACCAAAAGAATGTCGCGGGCCGATCAACTTTCCTTTGCCGCAGCCATAGAGGCGCTTACCGACGCCGGTCTTTACCCGCTGCCTGCATCATTCCAGGAAAACATGGGGGTGGCCGTTGGCGGCGGTTCCGGCGGACTTCTGGAAGCGGAATGCTTTTATGCGGAGTGGCTCACGAAAGGTCTCGACCGGGCGCGGTTCTCCCGGCTGTCCACCCTCTTTTGCGCATCGTCCGCCGATTGGATGGCTTCCAATCTGGGACTTTGGGGGCCCAAGGCCACATTGATGACGGCCTGTTCCGCGGGCGCCACCGCGCTGGGTTATGCCCGGGATTTGATCGTTAACGGTCAGGCTTCCGCTATGCTGGCGGGGGGTGTGGAACCGATGTGCCGGTTCACCTATGCCGCGTTTAATGCGCTGAAATCCGTTGATGAAGACGTCTGCCGGCCCTTTGATAAAAACCGGGCAGGCCTTTCTATGGGCGAAGCGGCGGCCATTCTGGTTCTGGAGCCTCTGGATGCGGCGTTGGCCCGGGGCGCAAAGATTTACGGTGAAATGCTGGGCTACGGTGTGACGTGCGATTCGTTTCACATGACTTCGCCTGATGAAAAGGCGTCGGGCGCCGTGCGTTCCATGCAGGCCGCGCTCCAGGACAGCGGACTTGCCCCTTCCGATATTGATTACATCAACGCCCACGGGACCGCCACACCGGTTAATGATGTGACGGAGACCCGGGCCATTAAAGAGGTATTTGGCCAACGGGCTTATTCCATTCCCGTGAGTTCGACCAAGTCCATGCATGCTCATACCCTCGGCGCGTCAGGCGCTCTGGAAGGGATCGTCAGCCTGCTGGCGTTGACGCACGGATTTATTCCGCCGACTATCCATTGGCGTTCACCCGATCCCGAATGCGACCTGGATTACGTGACAGAGGGTTCGCGTCAGGCTGACCTGCGCGTTGTTCTTTCCAATTCTTTTGCTTTCGGCGGAAACAATACCACGATTATTTTCGGCAAGTATGAAGGGCGGGGCGCCGTCCATGGATAATTATTTTGAACCGGCGGACCGCCACCGCATTGTCATAACCGGCCTGGGGCTTGTGACGCCGCTGGGTGTGGGAAAAGACGAATTTTCCCGAAGACTTTTTGCCGGCGATTGCGCCATTGATACGGTGCAGGCGTTTGATACCGGTGCTGTGACGTCGCATCTGGGCGCCGAGGTGCATGACTTCGCGCCGCGCGACTTCATCTCCGTGAAAAATCTGCGGCGGATGGACAGGATATCGCTCATGACAACCGCTGCGGCGCGTCTCGCGTTTGAAGATGCGGGCATTGTGATCAACTCTGAAAATCGTGACCGGATCGGGATGATTCTGGGCACGGCGTTCGGAGCGACGGATGTGAGCGTCTCGTTTGCCGGTACGCTGATGGGTGAGGGGCCCGCTTCGGTCAATCCGATCCTGGTGCCCAACACGGTCATGAACGCGCCGGCGGGACATGCCTCGATTGAGCTCGGGTTTCGCGGCGTCAATACCACGGTCACGCATTTTGCCGTTTCCGCCGAAACCGCGGTGGCCTATGCCGTTTCGGAAATAAGACGCGGTGTGGCGGATGTGATCCTGGCGGGCGGTGTAGACATTTTGTCCAAATTTTATTATGAGTCTCTGACGAAGTTTCGCGGTCTGTCGCCCTCCGACGGCGGACCTGAAGGCGCCCGCCCTTTTGATGTGGCGCGCAACGGTTATGTGGCGGGGGAAGGCTGCGGCATCCTGTGTCTGGAGTCGCTATCGCATGCCCAGGACCGGGGTGCGAGGATTTACTGTGAAATAACCGGCGCCGGTCTGGGATCATCGCGGACAACGCCGACCGGCTGGCCGCAGGATACGGAAGGCATCAAACGGACGTTTACAAAGGCGTTGCGTAACACGGGGATGCAGCTTGCGGATATTACGGCGGTGATGGCGGCGGCCAACGGAAGCAGGGTTTTGGATCAGGTGGAAGCCAGGGCCTATGATGAGCTGTTTTCATCCGGCGGACACAAGCCGTTTATCACGTCCGTCAAAGGCGCCATTGGCGAAAGTTTTTCCGGTGGCGGGATTCGGGCTTGCGCTCTGGCGTTATCTGTGGAAAAAGGGTGGCTGCCCCCGGTCATTGGATTGTCAGCCCCGCTCATGACGATGAACTATGTGACGGGTGAAAAAAAAATAACGACGATGGATCAAGCGGTTCTCGCCGGTATTTCGTTTGGCGGAACTTACGCGTATCTAATCTTAAGCAGCCGCAAAACATAAAGAGGACCTATGCGATTTCTATTGATTTATCCGAAATGGGAGAAACTGGAGCATCAGACGCGCTTCACCCTGCCGCCGCACGGACCGGTCGTCATGGCCGCGGCGCTGCCCGCGGATGTGGAGGTGACGTTTATCGATGAAAATGTGGAGCCGGTTGATTTTGACGCGGCCGTCGATTTTGTCGGCATTTCGATGATGCTGACCGTGCAGGTCAAACGGGGCTGGGAAATTGCCGATGCGTTCCGTGCCCGCGGCGTGAAGGTCATCTGCGGCGGGATTGCCACCATGCTGCATGCAGAAGAAAGTGAGCAGCATGCGGACGCTGTTTTCCTGGGAGAGGCGGAAGGCCGGATGGAAGAGGTCTTTGCCGATCTGGAGGCCGGCACGCTGCAAAAAGTTTATAACTATATGCAGAATTTCCCGCCGATTGAACGTGTCGGGACCGCCCGGCGCGGTATTTTGAACCGCGGGATGTATAATTATAAAGGCGTGCAGATGGTCGATCTGATTCATGCCTCCCGCGGCTGCCGCTTTAATTGTTATCCATGCTGCGTCAACTTTTTAGGCGGCCGGAGTTTCCGTCCGCGGCCTTACGACAAAGTCATCTCCGAGATGGCCGGTATTAACAACAACCGCCTGTTCATTGTCGATAATTCGCTGGCGCAGGATAAAGACTGGGAAATGGGCTTATTCAAAGAAATGATTCCGCTGAAAAAGAAATGGTGCTGCCATCCGATTGAAAACGACGATCAAGTGCTCGATTTGGCGGCGCAGGCCGGCGCCTGGTTTGTGTATCAGGCGATTTTTGATTCATCCGATTTTATCCGCGAGCGCGTCAAACGCTACCACGATTACGGGATCGGTGTGGAAGGCAGCATTTTGCTGGGTCTGGATTATCATACGGAAGATTACATCAAGCGGCTGGTGGATTTCCTGCTGGAAATCGAACTGGATATGGCGGAATTTACGGTGCTGACGCCTTTTCCGCACACCCGGACCTTTGACGATCTGCATCGGGAAGGCAGAATCACTTCGTACGACTGGGACCGTTACACCTGCGGTAAAGTCGTGTTTCAGCCGAAGCTGATGACGCCTGAAGCGCTCCAGGAAATGTATCATTACGCCTGGAACAAGTTTTATGAAGAAGAGCCGCAGAACTATAAAATGTTTAAACTGCTCAAAAGAGTGGTCGAAAAGGAAAAACTAGACGGCACGTTTAAGCAGCGTGTCCGTCCCTAGAGACGATCAGGGCGAAAGGAGAGTTTGAACCGATGAAAAAAATTGGCAAAAAGGCCGCCGTGGTTATCGACGGCAGTCCTGTCAGTTTTGAAGATATTCTGGCGGTGGCCAAAGACGGCGTTCCGGTGGTCATCAGCCATGCGAAGGCTTTTGTGAAAAGGATGGAGCGGACGCAAAAGGCGCTGATGGATGCGATGCAAAAAGGGGTTGCGGTTTACGGCGTCAATACGGGTTACGGCAAATCCTGCGGAAACCGGATCAATATGAAGACCGCCTTGAAAAACGGCGCAAATATCCTGCGCTTTCACGGCTGCGGCACCGGCGATCCGCTCGGCATTGAAGAAACACGCGCCGCCCTGTTGACGCGCATCATCTGTCTTGCGCGCGGTTACTCCGGCGTGTCGATCGGCTTGCTCGAACAACTGGCGGATTTTTTAAATGCGGGCATTACCCCCGTCGTGCCCTGTGAAGGGTCCGTCGGCGCTTCCGGCGATCTGACGCCGATGTCTTATATCGGGGCGGCGCTCATGGGCGAACGCGATGTGTTTTATCGGGGCGACATCACGCCGGCTGCCAGAGCCATCAAAAAGGCCGGCTTAAAACCTTACCGCTACCTGCCGAAAGAACCGTTGTCGATGGTGAACGGCACCACAACCATGACGGGGATTGCCGTACTGGACGTGGAGCGGGCCGAAAGAATTCTGGATGCTGCCATCGTCGCCACGGCGCTCAGTGTTCATGCGATGAAAGGCAACGCCCATCATTATCATCCGGTGATTTCCGAGGCCAAGCCGTTTCCCGGCCAGGCCTATGTCGCAAGTAAGATATCGCAGCTGCTATTGTCCAAATCTTCCGCCCGTCAACTGGAAGATGACGCGCTGGAAACCCTGCAGGATCCTTACTCGCTGCGTTGCGCTCCCCAGGTCCTGGGCGTCCTGGTGGATGCGCTGGCCTGGATTAAAAAATGGGTGGAAGTCGAAGCCAACTCGTCCAACGACAATCCGATATTTGATCCCGCGACGGGAGAGGTGCTGATGGGCGGTAATTTTTACGGCGGCCATATCGCCTTTGCCATGGACGGACTCAAAGCCGCGCTGGCCTCCGCAGCGGATATGTGCGACCGCCAGATCATGCTGCTGGTTAATCCGAATCTCAATCGGGGACTGCCGGGCGATCTGGTTTACCCGAATGTCAACGGGCGGGGGCTGCATCATGGTTTCAAGGCGATGTCGATTGCTTCGTCGGCGCTGGCCGCCGAAGCCCTGAAGGCCACGATGCCCGCCGCGTCTTTTTCGCGTTCAACCGAATCCCATAATCAGGATAAGGTCAGTATGGGCACGATTGCCGCCCGGGACGCCGAAAGGGTCTGCACGCTGACCGAGCGGGTGGTCTCTATCCATCTGCTGGCGGCGGCGCAGGCGTGTGATATCCGGCAAAACCTCCATGTCCGTCCGCTTCTGGCCCAAATGCTGCAAAATCTCCGGCAGGTCAGCGACCCGGTGAATGAAGACCGGCCGCTCGACGAGGATATTGAAAGAATGTGCGTGGTGATTCGATATACTGATTTTTTCAGGGGAAAACCATGAGCGCCGATAAAAAAAGTTTTGAAGTGAAAATCAGCGTGCCGTTTTTTGATCTCGACCCCATGCAGATTGTCTGGCACGGCAATTATCTCAACTATTTTGAACTGGCCCGCGCCGAGCTATTTTTGCACCACGGCGTTGACCTTTATTCGTATTATGAGCGGGAGAAAATCATTTTTCCGATCATCCGGACGGCTACCAAGCATATTTCCCCGCTCAAGCACCGCGATGAAATTATCTGCAAGGCAACGCTTGCCGACGCCAATATCAAACTGGTTGTGGATTTTGAAATTCGCAAGGCGGCGGACGGCAGCGTCTGCGCGCGCGGACGCACGGAACAGGTTGCGGTGAAAACACCGGAAATGGAAACGCTGTTTTCCCTTCCGCAGGCTATTCGCAACCTTTTAGGATATTAGCAATGAATGATCTTCTCCAAAAATCATTCGTGGCCGGCGTGGAGCGCGTCACGGCGTGGGCGGATTTGCTGGATGCGATTAATGTGTATCCCGTGGCCGACGGCGATACGGGCCGGAATCTGTCCGTCAGTCTTGCGCCGCTTCGGCGGGCGGGCGCCGAAAAAGATAAAGTTGTCCGTCAATTGCTGATGGCCGCGCGGGGAAATTCCGGTAATATTGCGTCACAGTTTTTTTCGGCTTTTTACGCCAGGGCGGGATGGCCCCATTTAAAGGCGGCCGTACAGGAAGGCAATGCCAGAGCCTGGAAGGCGGTTGGCGATCCGAAACTCGGAACCATGCTCTCCGTTTTTAACGCGCTTTCCGAAATTCTTGGCCGGGGGGATTTTGTCCCCGATCAAAAAAGCGCGGATCAGATCCTGTCGCACCTGGAGCGGGCTGTTTACGAAACGGGGGATACGCTGCCGAAATTAAAAGAGGCCGGCGTCGTGGATGCCGGCGCTCTGGGGATGTATATTTTTTTCGAGGGCTTTTTCCGGTCGCTTGCCGGTCAGACCGGTCATGACCGCCCGGTGACGGACATCTTCCGGGATCGCCTCAAAATTTCATCCGCGTTTCATGAGACGCTGGAAGCCGGGTACTGTGTTGACTTTGTCGTGAGGACCGATACGTCGTCTGCCGATCTGGTTAAAATGGCCGGCGCGGAGCACAGCGCCGTCATCCTTCATGAAGGCGATCTTTACAAGATCCACCTGCATACGGACAATAAGGAAAAGATCAGGGCTCAAATGAGCGCGTTCGGTTCCATGGTGAATTGGGAGGATGATAATCTTTCGGCGCAGATCACGCAGTTTTTGAATGCTCCCGCCACCGCAAGGCTGCATATCATGACGGATGCCGCCGGGTCGCTTACCCGTGACGATGCGAAAAGATACGGTTTTACGCTTTTGAACAGTTATCTCCATGTCGGTGAAACGTTTCTGCCGGAGACCTTTTTTCATCCCGACGAACTCTACCGTGCGATGAGCGCAGGCGTTAAGGCCTCCACGTCACAGTCTTCCGTGTTTGAAAGGCACGAATATTACGCCGCGGCGGCGGCGCGCTTTGAAAAGGTTCTTTATCTCTGTGTCGGATCCGCTTTTACGGGTAATTACAACGTGGCCCTCGATTGGAAAAAAGAACATGATCCGGAAAACAGATTTTGGGTGGTGGATACGGGGGCGGCGTCGGGCCGATTAGGCGTCATCGTTTTCGCGACCCAGCAATATCTGACGCAAACCGGTGATATGGAAAAAACACTGGCCTTTGCCAAAAATGCGGTGGAAACCTGCGAAGAGTATGTTTTCCTCGAAAAACTGCATTACCTTGCCCAGGGCGGGAGGCTTTCCAAAACAGGGGCTTTTTTCGGCGATATGCTGAACATGAAACCGGTGATCTCCCCGCAGCCTGACGGCGCCAGAAAAGTCGGCGTCGTGAGAAACCGCAAAGACCAGATCAACATGGCGCTTTCCAAACTGGCGGCGGCGCTGACTTCGGAATCACGTGCCCTGATCATGCTGGAATATTCGGATAATGCCTCCGATGTGGCCGAGTTTCAGGAAGAGGTTCGGAAGCTCTACCCGCAGGCGGAGATTATTTTGCAGCCTCTTTCTTTGACTTCGGGAGCGCATATGGGGCCGGGGACATGGGGAGTCGCCTTT
>DFZJ01000017.1 GCA_002382045.1 Syntrophaceae bacterium UBA4059 | reverse complement strand
GCGAAAGCGGGAATCCAGTATTATTAAGTACTTCCTCGATTCCGGGTCAAGCCTGGAATGACGCAAAGAGGGGTTGTGCAAAGATCTCGCCCTTTCGCATTGAAGCAGCCGGCTGAAGACAGGCGGCACATCGCTCAAAGGTACGCATCACGGCCTATCCGAAAATCATGGATAGACCGGCGGGCGGTTTTCAAAAACAGTCCCGTCGGGCATGACCTCAACATCCCGGCCGTCAATCTTCACAATTTTGGTCAGTGTGGCGGGAACATGACGCTTCCAGGCTTCCGCGATGGCTTCCTCAACCGTTTTGTACCGGGCAAGTTCTTCCAGTGTGATGATCTGGGGCAGAACCATACCCATCTTACCCGCCTCGTAATCCTTCAGCGCCACGGAAGGCCTTTGCCAGACGTGGCCCGTCAGTTCCACGCCATCGTGACTGACAAGCTGCCCGGCCGGGGCTTCTGCCAGAAAGAAACGGACGTCATAACGCAGGGGTAAGAATTCAGGCGTAATCCAGTGAGAAAAGTAGTGAATATCTTCTCCGGGAAGAAAAATATTTTCCGCTTCCAGCATCTGAGAAAATTTTATTTCTCCCTTGTTAAGAGATCGTCTGTAGTCTTCGAACCGCCGGCATTCTTCACGGGTCCCGATATTGACGGGTGTGCCGTCCTTTTTTCGGGCCATCAGCAGTCCGACTTCCTCAAACGTCTCTCGAATACCCGCAACCCAGGCGCCCAGCGCTTTTTCGGGATGCGACATATCCGGCAGGATCCGGGCCGCCTGTTTTCTGTCGATGCCCCGGATAAAATGCTCTATGCCGGGCTGGTAATCTTCAGGATCGAGACTGCCGCCGGGAAATACATGATAGCCGGGCACAAAGCTGCTCTTGCGATTCCTCCGCACCAGCAGAACTTCAATGTCTTGCACGCCTTCGTCCGGACAGGGCCGGAGAAGGATCACCGTCGCAGCCTCGGCCGGTATGGTGTTCATGTTTATATCGCCTTACCACTATTTATTCTTTGACCGATCGGGTATTTCAATGCCGCACCCTGATCTCGCATGCTTAATATACGCTCATGCTCCTTCAGCCGTCAATAAACATCTTGTCCCCTTCACCCGGCAACAACTAACTCATTGAATTATAAAAAAAGATTTGATACATTTGCCCCCGTCGTAGTATCCGTCAATGATTCAGATAAACATCAAATTCATGGGTGCATTGAATGAACAAGCTGGACAAGCCAAACCGCGAATGGATCGAAGAAATATCCTCTTTAAAAGAAAAAATCAGCAAACTGGAAAAAAAAGAATCTGATCTGGTTCGGGAGCAGGAAGCGCTGCGGAAAAGCGAAGAAAAATACCGAATCCTGCTCGCGCAATCACCCGACCCTACTTTTTCCTTCACACCCGAAGGACAATACACATTTGTCAACAAAGCTTTTGCCCTGGGAGTCGGCAAGCCTGTAGAAAACATCATCGGCAAAACCATCTGGGATGTCTTTCCCAAAGAAGAAGCAGACAAGCGTTTTGTGCCGCTCAGTCAGGTAAATTGGTCACCAGGGAAAAACTGCCCAAATCATCCGCTGCCATTCCTTTGTCGGAATACATCGGCAGGGATGAATCTATTCTGGTAGTGGATGACATCAAGGAGCAAAGAGAACTGGCCTCCATGATTCTGGGAAATTTGAACTACCGCGTTGCCACAGCGGCCAGTGGAGAGGACGCTGTCGAATATCTGAAATCACACCGGGCAGACCTGATTGTTCTGGATATGATGATGGATCCGGGCATGGACGGATTGGACACATATAAAAGCATTCTGGAGATCCATCCGAAGCAGAAAGCCATTATTGTCAGTGGCTTTTCGGAGTCCGATCGTGTACAAGCCGCACAGTCCCTGGGCGTCGGCGCTTATTTGAGAAAACCTTATATTATGGAGAAACTCGGCATCACGGTGCGTAAAGAACTGGACCGCCCGGCATAAAGCGGAAAATAAAAGGCCAATAACGCCCTATGGATATCACCATATTTTTATGTTGACTTGCGACCCTGTATACAGACAGCTTCAGATGCAAATGGACCAGTATCCGATCGGGTATCCCCCCACCCAAAGCGGCGTGGAAATTGACATTCTGAAATATTTTTTCACGCCGCTTCAGGCCAGGATTGCTTTGTGCCTGACCCTCCGATCCATCCCCGTTTCTCCCATCCGCAAAAGGCTCAAAAATAAATTTCACATTGAATTGTCCCATGAGGATATGTCGGCAATGCTCGATGACCTGTTCAGGAAGGGCGTCATCCGACGCTCAGAAAACAGTGGCGGCGCACCGCGCTACGGCATCGCCATGCTGGCCATCGGCATGTTTGAATATCATGTCAATGATCTCACCCGCGAACTGGTGGAGATGATGCATCGCTATTTTGACGAAGCCTTCGACGCGGAATTTTTTCGCTCATCCCTGCCCCAGCTTCGCACCAGCCCGCATCTGCAAGCGATTGTCCCGGAATATATTGTTGATACATACGACAATATGCGGCATTTCATCACGCACACCAAAGAAGATCTGCATGTAACCAACTGCGTCTGCAAGCAGGGCGAGGCTCTGATAGGAAAATCCTGCAAGCAAACAGACAATATTGAAGTTTGTTTGCTGATCGGCAAAACCAGCTATGCGGCGCGCGGCCGGGCCAGAAAGATTTCCCGGGAGGAATGCCTCTCCCTGCTGGAAATGGCTGAAAAAAAGGGGATGGTGCTGCAGCCCGGAAATTCCAAAAAGCCCAACTGCATCTGCATTTGCTGCGGCTGCTGCTGCGGCGTTTTAACCACCGCCAAAAAGCAGCCCCGGCCCGCCCGTTTTTTTGCAACAAACTATTACACCCGGATTGACCCGTCTTTATGCGCCGGATGCGGCGTCTGCCTGAAACGTTGCCCAATGGACGCCTTGATTGCGGAAAATAAAATCTTCCGGGTGGACTTGGACCGGTGCATCGGCTGCGGCCTGTGTGTCACCCGCTGCAAACCTCAAGCCGCAAAACTCATCAAAAAAGACAAGACGACCGTACCACCGATGAACACGGAAATGCTCTATTTAAACATCCTGATGGAAAGAGCCGGTAAAAAGAAGATGATCGTCAATATGCTGAAACTGCTTTTCGGAAAACCCTTATGATTATTGCCACACCAGCACAGGGAGCCTGACACCTATGAATTACAAAAAAACAAGAGAAGTCTGCATCGGACTGGAATTCGGAACCTCGCTCAATGTTCAGTTTGAAAATATAGGTTCTGCGAAAACATCCATCATCGGCTTGGAGCGCGGCAAGTTCCTCATTATCCGCCCCCCCGCTCTGGCCGGCATTGAAGCCGGACTGTTCAAGAAGAACCGTACCATCGTCACCTACCTTTACGAAGGGATGGTCTATGGTTTCCGTTGCACGATGATCGGACTCATCAAAGCGCCTTTCCCCCTGCTGATTCTGTCTTATCCGGAATCAGCGGAAGAAATCAATTTGCGGGGGCAAAAACGATTGTCGTGCATTTTAAACGGGCAGGTCACGGTCGACGATGTTTCCTTACCCATCAGCATCCAGGATATCAGCCTGTCCGGATGCCGCCTGATCATCTCCGACGTTGCCCACACACCCGCATCCCTTTACGCCATTAACTGTACCATCACCATCACCGCGGATATGGAAAACGAGATCAACGAAACGGTCACCCTGGTGGCCACGACTAAGAATATTCAGCAGGAAAGTAACTGTCTGAGCATTGGCGCTGCATTCAACACCATAGACCGTCAGACGGACAGCGACTGCATGGGCAAGATCAAACAATACATCGCCGTCGTTCAGAAATCGATCATATTCTAAGAAATCAGTCTTTGCCCGGCTCCCAGAATGCCTGAGCGAATATGGGTTACCGGCTTGTCTGTTATAAAATCGATGAGCGGTTCCTTGAGGCATTTCAGGGAAAACGGCATGAGTCTTTTATCAGTTTTGAATCTCCGGTCGTATTATTTAAATTGCTTTCCGGTAATCGGTGGGATCTTCTTAAAATGATGACCGGCGCCGGAGCCATGTCGATTCGCGAGGCGTCCCGAATTGAAGATTGTTTAGAACCAGAAGAATTGCTTTTAATATTCATCAAACAGCGTCCATTGTTCAAATGGGCGCTGTTCGTCTTGAACTGACAGGGGCGCAATTTCGCTGATAAAACGCGACGGGCTGAGCGTCAGCGTGCCGACGGACCGGGTATAGTCCAGAACGGGTGAAGAAATGTATAGCTGATCCTTGGCCCGGGTCACGGCCACATAAAAAAGCCTTCTTTCCTCTTCTTCGCCGCCCGGTTCCTTGAGCGCCCGCCGCAGGGGGATCATGCCGTCGGCGCACCAGATCAAAAAGACATAAGACCATTCCAGCCCCTTAGCCTGGTGGATCGTGCTTAAAATGACCTTGTCTTCCTGCCGTTCCTCTATTTCTTCTTCTTTGGACATATTGGTTAAGAGCGCCAGCTCATTTAAGAAGTCATCCATCCTCTCAAACTTGGCCGCAAAATTCCCCAGTTGGATTAAGTCCTCCTCACGGGCGGACGCGTCGGAATAATTATCCTGCAGATACGTCCGATAGTCGCCTTTGTTTAAGAGCAGATCAATAATTTTTTCGGGGATCCGGTCGGGAACATCCAATGAAAGCAATGTCATCAAGACATTCCGACACAGCCCGACACCGTTTTGCGCCGACTTGGGCACGATTTTCAAAAACGCATCGGTCAAAAAGGTCTCCAGCGGATTGTCCTGTTTATTGAGCCGGCTCCAGATTTTTTCAAACGTGACCTTGCCTATTTTGGGATACATCATCAGAAGTCTTCGCCAGGCCAATTCATCGTTCGGGTTAACCAGCACGCGCATATACGATGTCACATCCTTGATATGCGCCTGCTCAAAAAAGCGGATGCCGGAACGGATGTCGAAAGGAATATCCCGCCGCACAAATTCCATCTGCACTTCCATCGAATGATAGTGGGCGCGGTAGAGCACAGCTATTTCACAAAACGGCACACCGCTGCGGGCCAGTTCCGCAATCCGTTGCGCGACAAAATCAGCCTGTTTCAGCACGTTTTGCGCGGAAACGATGACCGGCCTCATCCCCTTACTGCGGACGGATTTCAGCGCTTTGGGAAACTGGTTTTCATTATTATTGATACTCAGATTGGCCAGATGCAGGATCTCCGGTGTGCTGCGATAATTGGTCTCCAGCTTGAATATTTTACAGTCGGGATAGCGCTCAGGAAAACGGATAATGTTCTCGAAATTGGCGCCGCGAAAAGAATAAATGCTTTGCGAATCGTCCCCCACAACCATCAGGTTGCGATGGCCGGAGGCCAGGAGATCGACCATATCGGCCTGAATAATGTTGGTATCCTGATATTCATCCACCAGCACATATTGAAATCGCTGGGAAAGCGTGTGCAGAATATCGGGATGCTCCCGGAGCAATCGGCGGCAGTTGGCCAGCAGATCGTCAAAATCCATCACCGATAGATCTTTCTTTTTCTGCTCATACAGGCGGGCAATCTGAAGAATTTCCGGACTTAAATGCAAAAAGAAAGGATAGCGTGATGCAATCACCTCTTCCAGCGTCGTCTCGGTGTTCAGCGCCAGGCTGATCATTTCTGCGATAATATTATTCTTGGGAAATTTGGTCAGTTTGGTATCGATCTTTAATTCGGCCATTGCCGATGCAATAACCTGGCGGGCATCTTCACTATCCACAATGGTAAAACTGTTTAAATAACCCAGACGGAAGGCGTAGCTACGTAAAAAACGGTGGGCAATGGAATGAAACGTGCCGCCTATAATTTTTCCGGTGTAGCAATGAACAAGACTTTCCACCCGGTTGAGCATGGCATGGGCGGCTTTATTGGTAAAAGTCGCAAGCAGAATACTTTCCGCCCGCACACCGGATTCCAAAAGATGCGCCACCCGGTAGGTCAGTGTCCGCGTTTTACCGCTTCCTGCTCCCGCAAGAACAAGCAGCGGCCCGCCTTGTTCTGTGACGACACGGTACTGTTCCGGGTTCAGCTCTTTTTCATACTCAATCATTTAATCTTTGACGATTCAGACTTTCAGGAATTTTTTTATTTCCGCGATTGTGTCGGAGGCAATCAGCGACAGAAAATTTTTCAGCAAACCTTCTTTTTTATAATACCCGATGAGCGGCGCTGTCTTCTGATGATATGTTTCCAGACGATTGGTTATGGCCTCTTCTGTTTCATCGGCCCTCTGAATGGTCTGATGGTTACACAACGTGCAGGTGCCGTCTTCCTTCGGCGGATTGTTTCTAATATTGTAAATCGCCTGACAATCAGGATTGCAGCAGGTTCTGCGCGTGGCCAGACGACCCAGAACAACGTCACGCGACACATCGAGGTTGGCGACAAAGTCCATCTGAATATTGAGTCTGGCCAGCAGCTTCTTCAGTTCTTCGGCCTGCGGAATCGTCCGCGGAAAGCCATCCAGAATAAATCCCTTCCGGCAATCCGGCTCCTGCAGCCTTGCTTCCATGATTTCCATAATCAGAGAATCAGGCGCCAGATCTCCCCGATCCATATATTCTTTTGCTTTTTTCCCCAAGGGAGTGCCGGCTTTCACGGCGGAGCGCAGAATATCGCCGGTGGATATTTGTACGGATCCGTCAAATTCCTCAAGCAACTTGGCGATAGTACCCTTGCCGGCTCCCGGTGCGCCTAATAATATTATTCTCATTTTTGCCTCACAAAACGCAATATCGAATGTTGTAAACTGCGGCGCTTATAATGCAAAACGCATATACGGTCAAGTTAATTAAACCGGAATAACCTCGGAAATATATTGGATTTTGTCAAATTTGGATGATCCCGAATTTCCCGGCCCCTGCGCCTCGCGCTTTCAGTCATGGTCCAGATCAACTAAGGTCTTGTAAAAAACCTGACGCGCCTGGTCATGGTGAAGGATGCCGGTTCCCGGTTAAAAGTGAGCTTGCCCAGAAGAAGATAGGCATCCTCCGGACGCGAGCTGCCCCAGCAATTCCGCGCTCTGCTCCCGGCTGAATGCTTCTTTGGCCTCCTGCTATATATTAATGCAGAAAAATAAACAAATAGATTTTACCCGGCGGCTAGTCAATTGTGATATCGAGATAAACGTGGCGATGTGCGGGTCGGAAATCGGCCCGCACATCGGGGGTTGGAAAGGGTTTCACATCACGTCACGGTGGCGTAGGTGGCTCGGATTTGTTTCTTATCGGTTTTGCCGAGGCTTGTTTTGGGAATATTGTCCGTAATGATATATTGATCGGGAATGGCATAGCGGGGAATCTTTCCCTGGTCGGCGCATTTCTGCATGTGGGTTTTCAGTTCTTCAGGCGTTATGCCGCCATCGCGGAACTGGGGCTTCAGGACGACCAGCAGCATGGGACGCTCTCCCCATTTGGCATCGGGAATACCAATGGCCGCACCCTCTTCAACCGCACCGTGGAGGCTGATGGCATTTTCCAGATCGAGTGACGAAACCCATTCTCCGCCGGTTTTAATGACATCCTTGAGCCGGTCCGTAATCTGGATATACCCTTCTGAATCCATATAGCCCACATCGCCCGTATGCAGCCAGCCGCCACGCCAGAGTTCTTCCGACTTTTCCGGATCCTTGTAATACCCTTTGGTAAACCAGGGGGCGCGGACGACAATCTCGCCGGTGGTCTGGCCGTCGTTCGGGAGGAAGTTGCCCATGGGGTCGACGATCCGTACATCGACCAGTGTAAGGGGCATCCCCGTTTTGATGACAATATCACTTTTCTGTTCGTTGTCATAGTGCTTCATGGACGGCTTCAGATTGGCAACGCTGATGACCGGGCAGGTTTCGGACATGCCGTAGCCCGCCATGATCTGAATACCCAGCTCCATGCCCGCCATGGCCAGACCCTTGGAAAGACGGGCTCCGCCAATGATTACTTTCCAGTGGGAGAGGTCGATCTTCTTGGCGATGGGGCTTGCCACCAGCATCTGGAGGATCGTGGGCACGCAGTGCGAATAGGTGACCTTTTCTCCGACAATGAGTTTGATCAGCATTTCCGGCTCGTATTTGCCCGGATAGACTTGCTTGACGCCCATCATGGTGGCGATAAAGGGAAAGCCCCAGGCATGGACGTGGAACAGGGGTGTAATGGGCATATAGACATCCGACGTGGAGAAGCGCAGCGGGCTGTCATGGGCGGTAATCGCAATGCAGACACTCATGGTGTGCAGAACAATCTGTCGATGGGTGAAGTACACGCCCTTGGGCAGCCCGATAGTCCCCGTTGTATAGAATGTGGTGGCCTTCGTATCTTCGTCCAGATCGGGAAAGTCAAAATCCGGCGATGCGGCGGCCAGGATCGCCTCGTATTCCGCGTCACAGGCGCCATCCGTCGCGGGAAGTTCATTGTTGTCTGAAAGCAGAACAACTTTCCTGACGGATTTGAGCTTGCTGCGGATGGACGCAAGCAAAGGCAGGAAATCGGCGTTGATGAGAATCACGTTGGCCTCGGCGTGATTCATCGTATACTCGAGCTGATCCGGAGACAGACGCCAGTTTACCGTGAACAGCACCGCCCCCATCATGGGAATGGCAAAGAAACTTTCCAGGTAGCGATGGGAGTCATAGTCAAAGACCGCCACCGTGTCCCCCTTTTTGACGCCAAGCCGGGTCAGTGCGCTCCCCAATCGGTTGATCCGTGCAAACAGATCGTTGTAAGTATAACGCATCTTGTTGCGATAAACGATTTCCTGGCTTCCCGCGGTCAGTCTTGGCCCATTGAGCAATTCCTTAATGGTCAGCTGAAACCCGTATTGATGGCCGTTCAAAGATTTTTCCTTCATGTTGCCCTCCTTATAGTTGTAGTTTTCCTTCGCACCATGATCTGTTGTGGCGGAGGAAAGCACAAGCCGCAGGAAACCGTTTTGTCTGTGCTTGATGGGATGAAAAAAAAGTAAGTCGATGACCTACAAAGGGTACCGGGAACAATCAGAAAGGCGCTTTGTACCAAGTTGCCACCCAACACTAAAAGGCTGATTGACCGGGCATAATACCTCTTTCATTCTCCACCCAGTTGAGGGCGTAGCGCAGAAGTTCCGTACTGTTCTTGAGATTCAGCTTCTCTTTGATTCGCTCCCGGTAGGTGCCGATGGTCTTGACGCTCAGATGGAGCCGGACACCGATCTCACTGATGCTGAGTCCTTCACCGATGAGTTGAAAAACTTCGATCTCCCGGTCCGTCAGATTCTTCAGGGGTGATTCGGCGGAATCTTTGGGACCCTCAACAAAACGGGAAAGGATCTGGTCCGTCATTTTCTTGCTGGCATAGATGCCGCCCTGTCTGACCTGGCGGATAGCCTGGACGACGGATTCAGAGGCCTCCTGCTTCATGACATAGCCCTTGGCGCCGGCCCGAAAAGCCCGTTCGGCATAGAGGTTCTCGTCGTGCATGGAGATGACCAGCATGGTTATCTCCTTATGGGATTTGCGGATCTCCTTGATGAGATCGATGCCGCTCATGTCCTTCAGGGTAATATCCACGATGATCATCGCCGGTTTCAGCTCGGCTATGGCCTTGATGGCGCCGTGATTGTCCTCCGCTTCTCCGCAAACGCAAAGGTCCTCTTCCTGATTGATAAGCTGCGCAAGGCCTTGCCTGAAGATGGGATGGTCATCGACAATGAGGATTCTGTGTTTACCCGGCTGGTTTGTTTTGGTTGCGGCCATAGGCGTCAATCCTTGTTCAAGCTGAAGGTGCAGGTGACCAGTGTGCCCCCGCTTGGTTCCGATTCGATCCTGAGAGACGCCCCGATCATGCGGGCACGGTAGTGCATAATCCGCAAGCCAATGCCGCCGACTTTGGTCGTATCCTTGATTCCGATGCCGTTGTCGAGAATCGACAGAGAGATCGTGCCGTTGTTGTTTAAAAGCTCCATCACGATTTTGGAGGACTTCCCGTGTTCAATGGCATTGTGAATCGATTCCTTTGCGATATAGTAAAGATGGGTGGCCAGGGAATTATCATCAATGGGGATATGACGGGGACAGCGTAAATCACAGGTCATATTGAAGATGCTGGAGGTGGACGCCGCAAGTTCCGTAAGGGAAGCTTCCAGGCCCAGAGAGGTGAGATGGACGGGGCACAGTCCGCGGGCCAGGCCCCGGGTCTTTTCAATCGCGTCTTTGACCAGCTTATTGATCGAACCCGCATAGCGGGCGTTTTCATCGGAAAGCGGCAGGAGCTTGTCGTGCAGGACCTTGGTCATGACATCGATGCCGATCAGGTGCTGGCCGAGATCGTCGTGAAGTTCATAGCCGATCTTCTGGCGTTCCCTCTCCGATACGTCGAGGACTTCCTTCTCCAACTGCTTGATGGCTGTAATATCCACCATGGAAGCGGTACTCTGCATTGTTCCCGGAATCATGGCAATGGTCATGAAAATATTAAGAAGCCTGCCGTCCTTATGCCGGATTTTGAATTCATAATTTCTGGGCGCAGCCTGCGGGTCGTCGCGCCGGATATTGTGGTACAACAAAAGACGATCGACGTCGTCTTCGGCCACATACGTGGTCCAGGTATGGCCGATGATCTCCTCACGCGGATAGCCCGTAAAATTTGAAAAATCATTGTTGAGCATGGAAATGGTCGTATCTTGTTCAATGACGATGGTGGCCGCACCGGAATTCTCAAACAGGGTCCGGTAGAAATGCCCTGAATGATTTAGTTCCTCCTTGATCCGTTCATACTTTTCAGCCTGCGAGCGAAGTTTCCTGATTTCTTTCCCGGCCGCTGCCAGTTCGCAGGTCAGTTGAAGCCGTGTCTTGTATCCTTTTCTCACGGTTGCCCCTCCGGTAACATATGTGTTTAATTCTATCCGAGAACGGGATGCTTGTCCATGAGATAATACAGGGGGGAAGGCATGAATATTTTGACTGATTTGATGCAAGAAATTTCTTGCACGGATTCCGTCGCGAACGGCTGCGGTGGATAGTTGATGAAATTTATGGTTCACGGATGGGGGAAAATGACCATTGGCGTGCAGGATTCAGGTAATAAGTCATGCTTCTACGATCTTTGAATACCCGAAAAATAAACTTTGCCGCATTCATCACGAAAGAAAAAGACGGCAAGCAACGTTCTTGAGCTCTCCAGGGGTTGAGCTTGACACAACGTCGCGTCGCACTTATAGTAATTTCGTACCGCGTGAAATTGAGAAGTTTTGTGTTTTTGAGAAATCTGGATGGAGAATATCAGAAGTAATGCGGTTTAAATAAATAATTGGAAACAATGGATACTAAAGAACATGGCTATTATTGAAACCCGCTCCCTGACGAAAACGTTCGGCAAAATCCAGGCGGTGCGCGGCATTGATCTGAATATTGAAAAAGGCGAAATCTTCGGACTGCTGGGCCCCAATGGCGCGGGCAAAACCACGACCATCGGGATGCTCTGTACCATCGTTCGCCCCACATCCGGTCAGGGCATTATCGCGGGCTTTGATATCGCCAGACATCCAACGCAGGTCCGGCGCAAGGTCGGCATCGTCTTCCAGGACCCGACACTGGACACAATTCTCACCGGCCGCGAAAACCTGCAACTGCACGCCCGTCTCTATGGCATCCCTGCATCCGTGCGTAATCTCTGGATTGAGGAAATGCTGGAGCTTGTTGATCTCAGGGAACGCGCCGATGATCTGACCAAAACCTATTCCGGCGGCATGAGACGCCGGCTGGAGCTGGCGCGCGGCCTTTTGCACCGCCCCGCCGTTTTATTTCTGGATGAACCCACGCTGGGGCTTGACCCGCAGACCCGTGCCCGCACCTGGGAATATATCCGTACCATGGCCAAAAGGGAAGAAACGACTGTTGTACTCACCACGCATTACATGGAAGAAGCACAAAATATCTGCAACCGTGTTGGTATTATTGATGCAGGAAGAATCATCGCGCTCGACACACCTGAAAACATGATCGACACGATGGGTGGGGACATCGTCACGATCCAGGCGCCCAAGCCGCCACTGAATCAAATCCGCTCACTTCCCTATGTGTCCGCGATGAAGACCTCAGGCGATACGATAGAAATCACCATGAAATCTGCGCATCTGCATCTTGCGGAATTGCTCTCTATGATTCCGGAGGTCATCAGCGTCGAAACAAGAAAACCGACACTCAGTGATGTCTTTATCAAACTGACCGGTCATGATATCCGGGACGACGCCGCTGAAAACAGCGAAAGCTGGGTGGAAACCATCGCCCGGTATAGGCAGAGAGGAAAATGAAATCATGAGCACCAATATTCTTCAAAAAGAACTTTTGGGCATTTCCGCCGTCTGGTGGCGGGAGTTCAAGGTTTTCTGGCGCGAAAAAAGCAGAATTGTCTCCAGTTTTGTTCAACCGATGATGTGGTTGTTTTTGTTCGGCAGCGGCATTGGCGCCAGCCTCTCCATCGGCGACATTAACTATCGCGACTATATTTATCCGGGTATTTTAACCATGTCGGTCATCTTCGGTTCCGTATTTTTCGGCCTGTACATTATATGGGACCGCAAACTCGATGTGCTCAAGGCCGTTCTGGTCGCGCCGGTGACACGCATCAGCATTTTTTTCGGGAAAGTCCTCGGCGGCTGCACCGACGTCCTTTTGCAGGTTTTGATCCTTTTTGCTTTTTCGTTTCTTTTTCCATCGGTCAATCCCTGGGGCATTCCCCTGGCTTTGTTGATTTTGCTTATCACCTCGATTGCCCTGGTCTCTCTGGGGTTGGCCCTGGGCTCCCTGCTGGAGAGTCTGGAGGGTTTTCAGGTCATCTCCTCTTTTCTGATTTTTCCGGTTTTCTTTTTATCCGGCGCGCTTTTTCCGATAGACGACCGGCTGCCCTCCTGGCTGCAGGTGCTGGTGAAAATCAATCCCCTCAGTTACACCGTAGATGGCGTGCGCGGCGCGCTCCTGGGCATTCACACGTATCCGTTTTATGTTAATTTGGGAATCATCGCATTCTTTGCAGCAACCATGCTGCTGCTGGGAAGCATCCTGTTCAGCCGGATGAAATAACATGAATGGCATGATCAAAGGACCCTTATGAAAAACATCGCCTTGAAACTCATGGCCGTTTTGCTTGTTCTCTTTTCTTCTTCACCGGCGTGGACCTGGCATGACCAGACTCATCTGACCCTAGCCAAAGTCGCTGGGCTCAAATCCTGGTACAACGCCGCGGGACCGGATCTGGCCAAGATCAAAGCCGGCAATGTCGAATCTTATAACCACTGGTTCAACAATAATACCGAAGCAGAGGTGACAACCCGGATGGTGCTGGATCAGATCGAGCGATACGATAAAAATAATATATGGTGGGATACGGAAGGTCACATTTACGGCGCGATTATTGCGTCGCTCGCCGCCTATGAAAAAGATCTCAGCGACGGTAAATACGCCCAGTATCATCTGGCCTACTGCGCTCACTACATGGGCGATCTTTCCCAACCGCTGCACAACATTCGCTATGATCTTTTCAATCAATCTTTTCACAGCATCAGTGACGGTATTGTGGAAAACACCCTTATGAAGGAACCGGAGAAGATTACCCGGCACATGTATGCCGTCATCCTGCGTCCGGATAATTTCGAAGAAGATCTGGCCTCGGAAATCGCCCGCATCGCCAACATCACACGGAAGCTGGGTTACAAACTGCGCGCCGAGAATCGAAACATTACCAAGGAAGAAGCCTATGTGCAGCTGGGACACAGCGCTTCGCTTTTAAAAGCGGTGTTGAGGCATTACAATCACTGAGTCCCGTTGCCCTCCGCTTTATTGGAGTTTTACATAAAAACAGCAGAAAAAATTTCCAGGTGTGCCGGAGGAAGCTTTACCTTTGATCTTCAACCTTTTTTAAAACTGGCCAACGACGGTCAGCACCATAACGGCGCCGGTCTGGGACTGGCGATCAGCGAAGCGGTAATGAATGTGCCCGGCAGAACAAGGCTGACCCTGTTTTAACATCCCCACCAACAGCCGGCACCTGTGTCCGTCGTATCTTGCCGGGCATAACTCGAACTATAGCAAATCCATTGTCGTGATCGGCTGCGACGGCGTGGAGGCGGATTGCCCGTCTACGCGTTGCTGCCTAAATGCCGTCTTTGAAGTCTGCAAAAAGAGTGACGGAACGCTGCACTTTAGAAAAAAATGATTATTATACCGCTGTCAGTAGTGTCCGGTTAATGTAAATTCATTACGTTTAATGATGAGAAGTTGAACAGAGGACAAGTTGAAATGTTGGAAACTACTTTTAACGAAACCGTTAGAAAACCCGCCAAAAAGTCAAGAAAAAAGGGCCGTAGGAATTACCTAAGCCCTTGATTCTTTATTTGGTAGCGGGGAGAGGATTTGAACCTCTGACCTTTGGGTTATGAGCCCAACGAGCTACCAAGCTGCTCCACCCCGCGATATGACAATATCTTAAGAAGTGACTTTAGACCATCATCTCCTATGTTTGTCAAGGAGTTATTTGGTCTCCGGACATGTGCCTAGAAAATAAATACCGCAGCGGCAACAACGGTCGTAAACCAATTGTTTTTAACAATGGTTGATTGCGTTATGTTTCGCGTGCTGACAATTTTGCCGCTGATTTTAAATATTTCTTTCTTCTCGTCCCAACTTTCATCAATATCAAAATCGATACCCAGCGTTGATGCCAGCATTGCGGCGGCCAGATCTTCCGCGTAATCTCCCGCCTCTTTTTCGGTTCGTCCAAAAGCGTGATGCTCACTGATATAACCATAGGCTTTTTTATCAGCGGGAATGGCCAGACCCACTGATGACGCGAGCAATCGGCGAGGTTCGTTACTGCAGCAACGGCTCATCACACAATATGTAATCGATCCCGGCTGCAGCTCTTTGACGCCTTGCGCCTTGGAAATTACTTTGCAACCGGGTGGGAAAATGCTGGATACCTGCACCAGATTGCACTTTTCAATACCTGCATCGCGCAGGGCCAATTCAAATGAATGCAGTTCTTCTTTGTGGGTGCCGACACCTTTGGTAAAAAATATTTTTTGGGGAACACTGGGATTCAATTTCTTATCTCCATGGTAAAGTAGTTAAACAGGCTGGCTATTTTGCTATATATCCCATTAAACGATAGATCAGTTTGGCCGCCATGAAATCCGGAGCAACAACACCGGGCAGCGGGGCTAATTCAACAACATCAAAGCCTCGAATACTGCATTTGCGGGAAACCAAATGCAGTAATTGTAAAACGTCACGCCAGTAAAGGCCGCCCGGCTCAGGCGTGCCGGTTGCGGACATAATGGATGGATCAAAAACATCCAGATCAATGGTAATGAAAACATCGCCGCGTAAATCTTTACAGACGGTTTGTACCCAATCTTTATTTTCAGAAACATAATCGGCGCCGTAGGATTTAACTTTACTTTGCGGCAAATAATCCCCTTCTTCTTTACTCATACTGCGAATGCCCACCTGAACCAAAGGACAAATCTCGGTGATTCGTCTGGCTACACAGGCGTGATTATAAGGCGTACCTTGATAACTGTCTCGTAAATCGGCGTGAGCATCCAGTTGCAGGACAGTCAATTTGGGATATTTTTCGGCAACAGCCTGCACGGCGCCCAACGTGATGCTGTGTTCCCCACCCAGCATCACGGGAATCTTGTTCAACGCAACGACGCGGCTGATTTTTTTTTGCACGGCACGGATCATGTGCTTCGGCCCGCGGGCATCCACACTGACCGGCAGGGCTGTATGGATGCCCGCCAGATAGGTTTCTTTTTTCAGTTCTTCATCATAAAGCTCCATGTTGGTTGAAGCTTCAATAATCGCAGCAGGTCCCCGGCGGCTGCCGGGTTGATAGGTTGAAGTCAGATCATAGGGAACGGACACAACAACAAATTGAGCGTCACGCAATGAACATTCGGGATATATTCCGCCAAAATTCATAATCATTTTCCTTCTTTTTCGTAATTTTGGGGAAACGCCTTGAACCGTTCCCGAAATACATGAAATATCCTTTATTAAAAAAGATCGGGTTTCCTAGCATAAAGAAAACAATATGTCCAGTTATTCATGGATCAAATGGAAAATGAACCGGATAATCAGCGGGGTTGGTAATAACTCATAAAGAATTTCCCGTTTTCGTAGTAAAGAAAAGAGTAATGCCTGATCCAGTCGCCCAGCGTGACAAAAGTTTTCCTTTTGCCCTCCAAATCAACATACCGCAGCACAGGTTTATGGCAATGTCCCAGGATAACGGCGTCATAGTCTTCCCGCAACTTTCCAGCAGAAAAAGAAAGCATTTTTTCGACAAGCACGGTCCCATCTTCGATGGTCATTGTTTTGCTTGTCCGGGAGCTGATGCCGGCAATCGCCCAGCGAATGGATGAGGGAATCAAACGCTGCAAATGATAAAAGGCACGGGTGCGCAATATCTTCCGAAGCAGAAGGTAGAGATAGTTTGTCTGGTCCACCGTATCACCGTGAGCAACCAGCATATGAAGGCCATCTAAATGAATATCGGCCCATTCCTCAAATACTTCCATGCCCAGCACATCATGGAAATATTCTTTCATATAAAAATCATGATTCCCTTCAAACAGATGGATGCGAACACCGCTTTTTTGCAACGCCACCAGTTTACCGATCACCAACTGGAGTTCAGGATGGATATGATTCTTACTGCAAAACCAGAAATCAAATAAATCGCCAAGAATATAGAAATCATCAATCGGCGTTTTTGCACATTCCAATTCTTCAGCATTCACAATCGATCTGATCTGACCTTCCTCAAGATCAGCCAGAAACTGGATAAACCGCTCGTATCGCTCATCAGCAGAGCGCATCAAGTGGGCATCGGATATAAAAACAGCTTTCATGCTTTCGTTCTCTTCCGGTTAAATGTGCTTGTTCTTTAACAGATAAATCCGTGTCAAACCATGATTTTTTTTATTTGTTCCGTCCAATGGAAATCACCAATTGATTCTTGTTTTGTCCCGGTTTTTTTGCTAGTTTTATGCGACCGTACTTAAGCAGATAAAAAAATGAAAAATGCAGGATAAATAACATGAGCAACAATCAAGCAACCATTCAACGCGCCAAAGAGGTTCTGAAAATTGAAGCACAAAGCATTATGCGTCTCATGGATAAAATTAATGGAAATTTTACCCGCGCGGTGGATTTGATCGTTCAATGCAAGGGGCGGGTCATCATCACAGGCATTGGCAAATCGGGATTAATCGGGCGGAAAATCGTCGCCACCCTGACGAGCACGGGGACACAGGCGCTCTTTCTACATCCGGTGGAAGGCATTCACGGGGATTTGGGCATTGTTACCAAGAAAGACATACTGCTTGCCATCTCCAACAGCGGCGAAACGAGAGAATTAATGCCCATCATCAGTTCGGTCAGGCATATTGGAGCACCCATCATCGCCTTTACCGGCATGCTCTCTTCGACACTGGCGAAAAACAGCGATATCGTCATTGATGTGTCCGTGGAAAAAGAAGCCTGCCCTTTCGGTCTGGCGCCGACATCCAGTTCCACCGCGGCTCTGGCTATGGGCGACGCCCTGGCCATTGCGCTGATCGACAAAAGAAAATTCCGTGAAAAAGATTTTTACAAGTTTCATCCCGGCGGCTCTCTGGGTACAAGACTCAAAGCAAAAGTCAGTGATGCCATGATTGTGGGCGACAGGATTCCGCGCGTTTTCAGCAAAACCGGCCTGCGGCAGGCCATTTCGGAAATCGACGACAAGAATGTCGGCTTTGTTCTGATCACGGACAGAAAAAATAACCTGCTGGGCATTCTGACGGATGGCGACGTGCGGCGAATGGTCAGCAAGGGCGTATCCTTCACCGGACTAACCATCGACGATGTTATGACGCGCCACCCCAAGACGATTGGCGAAAAAGCATCGTTGGCGGAAACGGTGGAGTTTATGCAGAAAAAAGAAATTACTTCACTGGCCGTGATTAATGATAAGAAAAAACTCAAGGGTTATGTCCATCTGCATGACATTTTTGGCAGGGGCGGCTCAGTTCATATTTCACTGACCTATTAGGTGAACGCGTATGGCGCTTTATGAATTTGATAGTAAAAGACCCCAAGTTCCGTCCGATTCTTTTGTGCATCCGAATGCCGTTTTGATTGGCGATGTTCGCATCGGACATGAGTGCCTGATCGCGCCCGGTGTTTCCATTCGCGCAGACTTTGGCCCGATCATCATCGGCGACCGTTCCAGCGTTCAGGATAACGCCGTCATTCACGTTTATCCGGGATCTCAATGCGTCATCGGTGATGATGTCACTGTGGCGCATGGCGTAATCCTGCATGATGTCCACATCCATGCCCGATGCATGATCGGCATCGGCGCCATCATTCTTTTTAATGCCGTTTGCGAAGAAGATGTTTTTGTTTCGGTAGGCTCGCTGGTTCCCAAAAACATGCACATTCCCGCCGGAAAAATTGTCGCGGGGAACCCCGCCAAAATAACCCGTGATGTTACAGATAAGGACAAAGCAACCGCGAAAGACGGCATTGAAGCCTATCGCTACCTTTGTCGAACCTATCTGGTTACGATGAAAAATGTTACTTAATCATTGCTGACAACAACCTTTTTTCCTTGCTTTGATCAACAAAACGGTTGACAAAGATCGAGGCATGACCATCGCATCAATCCACGCCGGACCTGCATACAATCTATTGAGCCACTTAAAGAGGCTGATCAGGATATCCGGAGGGGGCGTTTGTGTTTTTTTTAAGCCTTTCTTCTGATTCAATTGCTGCAAGGCAGAAGCACAAACGGTAACAGGCAACATGGTCAATTTTTCTAAAGGTCCCAGGACTTTTCGCACATCAACGGGATAAAATCCGACTTCTTCAAGGCGGGATACCATCTCGGCGATTTCATAACGCCGGTAGTGATGAACAAAACGATCATCGTGTGCAAAATAAAAATGACGGTGAGGAAACGTTACAATCAAAACGCCTTCAGGCTTTGTTACCCTGGCTATCTCTCTTAACGATTTCCTGTCGTCTTCCAGATGTTCCAGGACTTCGGATGCGATCACATGAGAAAAGTAATCCGCTTCAAAGGGCAGGTTCATGGCATCCGCTACAACATATTGGCCTTTCCCGTGAATTTGCTTTAACATCCTGAGCGCTGACGCAGACAAATCGGAATACACGATGCGGTCCCATGACGTCAGGACAGGAGAAATGCCGCTGCCGATTTCCAGAACAAGTTCCTTTTTCTCCTTTTGCATCGCTTTTTCAACTGCGCGTTTTCTGATGAGATAATTGTACAGGTAATTTTTCAGAGAGACATATTGCTCATTTTCAAAAAAATCATCAAAACGATTTTCGTTATTCGACGTCATGAGTGGATCCCCGGAAAGAGAGAAGACCGGACAAGTCCCACTTTTGACAGGCGAAAGCTCAGCGCTGTCGCAAGGCATCCTATTCCATATTTTACACTACGAACAAAATTAATTGATGACGCCTCGGCAAAGTATTTTGTCGGACAACTGACCTCGGCAATGGTATAGCCAAACCAGACAATCTGAGCCAGCATCTGATTGTCGAAAACAAAATCGTCGGAATTAAATTCCAAAGGCAGCTTCTCGAGCAGCTCCCTTGAAAAAGCACGATATCCCGTATGATATTCTGAAAGTTTCGCACCCAGCATGACATTTTCGGAAAAAGTGAGAAAACGGTTCGCGATATACTTCCACAGTGGCATCCCAGCCTTCACCGCCTGACCGCCCAGGATTCTCGATCCAAGGACACAGGAATAAAGTCCGTTCCCGATCATGGATGCCATCGCCGGAATCAGTTTCGGTGTGTATTGATAATCAGGATGAACCATAATGACAATGTCCGCTCCTTCGTCAAGAGCCATCCTGTAGCAGGTCTTTTGATTGGCGCCATATCCCCGGTTATTTTTGTGAATATGGACCTTTGTCTTTGGAAGTTGGCCGGCAATAGATGATGTTTCGTCGCTGCTGGCATCATCGACAAGAATAACCAGATCGACAATCTCCTGGGCCATCACTTCATCAAAAGTCTTTTGCAGCGTTTGAGCCGCATTATACGCGGGCATGACAACAATAACTTTTTTGTTTTTAAACATTATGAAGAACTCCAATGATCCATTTTATATAGAATGCCAGGAGGTATTCGTGGCCGCAGTCTTTACACTTCACGCGGGCAAAACCGTGTTGCAGATCGCCGCAAGCAACTGACTTCTACCTTCAGTCTTCAGCCTTCTTTCTCTCCATCATTTACACTTTATTCTTTAATTTCAGCGTCGCTTCGATCTTGCTGATGAGTTCTTCTTTGCTGACCGGCTTGGCGATAAATGTTCGACCGCCCATATGGCCCGGCTCATTTTTTACTTCATTTTTCCTGACCAGGGCCGTGATGAAAATGATGGGGATGTTTTTTGTGCGTTCATCTTCCATGAGTTCTTCGGCGACTTCCGCGCCGGACATGCCGGGCATCATGATGTCCAGCAAAATAAGATCCGGCAGGAGCTTGCGGGCCATATTCAAACCTTCTCTGCCGCTGCCCGCGGTTGTTACTCTGAATCGGTTATTGGTTTTTGTTTCCAGATTGAGTTTGACAAAAAAAGTAAATGATTCCTCGTCGTCAACAGCCAGAATATGGATGGGTTTTTCCATGATTTCACCTCCTGGTAAATTTAAGGCGCCGGTAATTCTATGATGAAGGTGGTTCCCTTTCCTTCTTCGCTTTTAACGTAGATGATTCCACCATGCATGTCAATAATTCCCTTGGAAATGGACAGCCCCAGGCCGGTATTGCCGACGGGTTTGGTTGTATAAAAGGGGTCAAAGATATGTTGGATTTTTTTTGCGGAAATGCCGTGACCGGTATCCTTAAAGCAAATCTGCAAGACTTTTTTGCCGGCGTCTTCTATTTGCCGGACACTGATGGTAAATTCACCATGCCCCGGCATCGCATCAATGCCGTTGATGATCAGATTGACAAAAACTTGTTTCATCTGATTGCCGTCAACGGCAATGTCTTGCAGATGGGTCTGGTATTCCCGGATCAATAGAATGTTTTTGGCGTGAAATTCATATTCCGTCAGAATCAGCGCTTCATCCAGCAATGTCCGGATGTCTTGTTCCACCAGCGCCACGGGCGTCTGTCGCGAGTAGCTGAGCAGACCTTTGACGATGTTGTCGGCGTGCTGAACGGCTTTGTTGAGTCTTTCCATCACCTCGACGACCACTGAATCATGTTCCACGGTAGTTTGAAGATAGTTTAGTCCCTGCAGAATAACGGCCAGGGGATTTTTGATTTCGTGGGCGACGCCGGCGGACAGCATGCCGATGGAAGCCATCTTTTCCTGCGCGATAATGATCTCCTGCTTTTGCCGTAAGTCATCGTAAGCCATGGTCAGTTCCATGTTTTTATCTTTAATCTCCGATTGCACTTTTCTGAGCTGCGTGATGTCGAACATGGTTGAGCGGCTCTGAATATAGCGGCCATCCTGGTCCATAACAGCCGTTGCGTTGAGCATAACCGGAAAAACAGATCCATCTTTACGCTTGACGTTGAATTCAACGTTGCTGATCCAGCCCTGCGCTTTCAAAACGGGAAACACCTTTTGGAAAACAGCCCGACTTTCGGGTGTCAAAAGGTCGCTCCATTTTATTTTCCCAATGATTTCATCACGTTCATATCCCAGCCATTTGAGTTCCGTATCGTTGATGCGCAAAAATGATCCATCGTCGGCCAGCGAGTGATAGCCGCAGGGGACATTATTGTAAAGATCGCTGATTTCATCCGCGTTTTTCTGAAGTTGAATTTCGGCCAGTTTCCGTTCAGTAACATCCCGGGTGATTCCCCGAAAACCAACCGGTTCTCCTTGCGCGTTCTTCATCAGATAGGCGGAGATGGAGCTGTATGATTTGGCCCCGTCTTTGCGGATAAATTCCAGATCGTAGGATTTAAGAGGCAGGCCCGTTTTTAGAACATTGCCAAATAATTCGTATAATTCCGTAATCTTATCCGGGCAAACGTACTGCCTGGACTGCATCCCGATAAGTTCATCGTGAGTATAACCGAGATTGACGCACTGTGCCGGATTAACAAAGGTGAAACGCCCTCTCAGGTTAACTTCGAAATAGCCGTCGGTCATTTGCTCGATGATCGTCCGGTATCTTTCTTCGGATTGCCTGAGCGTATCTTCCATGACTTTGCGTCTGGTGATATCCAGCGTGAGTCCCCTGAATCCCACCGGCCGACCTTCTGCATCTTTTATCAATGATATCGATGCTTCCAGCCACTTGCTGCTTTTATCTTTTTTTGTTAAACGGTAAACGAATCTTGTGGAGTTCTCCGTTTTTAATACATTATTGAAAACATTAACTATATTTGTCTCTTCATTTTTATCCAGATGTTTTCGATAGCCCATGGCGTTGATTTCGTCGCGGGAATGTTCCCACATCCGGCAAAGAGCATCGTTGAAAAATGTAAATTGACCGTCCAGATCCGTTTCGTAATAACCCTCTTCAATGCTGTTGAGAATGTGGTAATATTTCTCCTCGCTTTTTTTCAGCATTGCTTCGGCTTTTTTACGTTCGGATATGTCGCGGGCCGCGTCAACGGCAATGGGACTGACCACGCCGCCATCGACATGGTGCTTATCGCCTTGATAGGAACTTGCTTTCATTGGAGGGGAGTATAAGAAACGCCGTCTTGCATGTCAAGGAAAAACCAATAACCCCTTAATTTACTTGGTACCTGGGGTGGGAATTGAACCCACACAGAGGCAAGCTCCGAGGGATTTTAAGTCCAAATTAGCCGAAATTTGACATTCATGAAAAGTACTTTATATTCAATGTATATCAAATAATTTTAGGCAGTTGTATCTTTTAATGTGGTTGGCTGACCAAATGAACGGTGTTATGGATAACGGCGCACTGCTGGAAATCATCAAAAAACTCCTGAAAACCAACACGGATATTTCATTCCTAGTTGTGATAACCCAACATTGATCAGTATAGGAAGGTAGTGATAACCGAACATTGACCACCCTGAGCCAAACAAATCCTGCTAAAGAGGTTAGTAATTTATCGACCATGAAAAATGCAGGAGGAGAAGGAGTGCTCAAAATGGATCAATATGAGTTAATCAGGACGGGTTGTCGGGTATACGGAAAGAACATCAGCGAGATGGCAAGAATGACGGGACATTCCCGGAACACCATCAAGAAAGCGATACGCGGTGAGCCTTGGGGTTACAAAGAACGGCAGCATTACATTGACGGAAAGATACAGCCATTTATCAAACGGCGCTTTACAAGAGGCGACGCGGAGCTTTGAAAAAAAGATTAAGGCAGCAACGAAGAAAGCCGGGCAAGTGGTGAACTTCCCGAAGTAATAGACACTTGAATTATACTTATATTTAGTATAGGATAAAAACCATGCAATGGACGGTTACGGTAAAACGGGCACTGAATAAACAAATCAGGAATTTACCAGAAAAAGTTCAAAACCTGCTCATTGCTCTGGAAAAGGACATGGAAATCAACGGGCCTATACGGGGCGATTGGCCGAATTTCAGCGCACTATCCCATGACCGCTACCATTGCCACTTAAAGAAAGGCCGACCTACATATGTGGCGATTTGGGAAGTCAGAAACAAAGAGATAAGATTGATAGAGGTGACATATGCAGGGACACACGAAAAAGCGCCATACTGAAAACATTGAACTAAGATTCATTGGCCCTATTGTGAATAGGGCGATGGCTGTTGAAAAGTTAAAGTCTTTAGGGTTTGCGAATACATCCGATGCAGTTCCCTGGCGTGAAGCTTATCCCGACAGCACTAACGAACAACTTGCCGGGAAAGCTTTGGCGGGCATGAGATACCGTGAAGGATTGACGCAGATGCAACTTGCGACTAAAACCGGCATTCCACAACGTCATATTTCCGAAATGGAAAACGGCAAGCGCACCATCGGCAAGAAGAATGCAAAGCTCTTTGCCGAGGCGCTGAAAACGGATTACCGGGTATTTTTATAATGCAATACGCTCCTTAAAAAAAACAATGGAAATTTCAATTTTGGAAGTTTCCTTGTAATTCTTGAGGAGGTTATGGAAATATGGGAAAAGTCAGAACGGAAAATTTGGATTGGTTCACAGATGCAAACACCGGCCACAGGGCAAGGATACTTCCCGCACAGGTTATGAGGTCCCACATTCGGGCAAACTTTGAATCATGCCCTCTTTGCGGATCTGTTCACGAGCAAGGGCATGTTGGCGACGCCTTAGAAGAGCCAAAAGCGGCGGAGGTGTCCCGCTGAGTTTTGGAGATTGGATAAAGATATCCCTTGCCGCGGGATTGTTCAAAGAGCGGAGAATCCCCTGTCCCCGGATTCGGGGCTGTTCGTTAGCGAGGTAGAGATTCCCCGGAAATGAAACTGACCTGGCCGGATTTAAGAACAAAGCAATGTTGCCATGAGCACGCAGGTGAAATTTTTACAATCTATTCGGCCCCCTGTGAAAACAATAAGAATTTTTTTCGGCAAATAATGAATACAATAAGTTAGGGGTGCATTTTCATTTGAAATCATTATTAATTGTGCCTGTCCCCAATATTCACACAGGGGGTTGGGGAGAAGAATATAGTTTGGGAAAAGTGTCTTCCGGCTGCTCGCACGTTTAGCACTCTCAATCCCTTGTTGTCTTTTCTGCTTGATATATGTAAACATAATGTTTATATTCAGAACCATGATTAGAACGTTTGCGGATGCGGAAACTAAGCGGTTTTTTAATACAGGCAAGTCCCGGAGATTACCCGCTGATATTATCAAGCGGGCGGTCAAGAGATTGACCCAACTGGAAGCCGCTACAATTCTTGATGATCTACGCATGCCGCCGTCTAATCGTCTGGAAGCATTGACCGGTAATCACGCCGGACAATGGAGTATCCGCATTAACGATCAATGGCGTGTTTGTTTCCGGTTTAAAAATGGCGAAGCCTTTGACGTTGAGATTGTCGATTATCATTGAGGAGTTAAAACATGGCAACCAAAAACAACCTTCCCCCGGTGCACCCTGGTGAGTTTCTTAAAGAAATGTTGGAAGAATTGAATATTTCTCAGGCTGAATTCAGCAGGAAAATCGGCCTTTCGGCCATGAGAATATCCCATGTCATCCAGGGCGCCAGGCCCGTAACCGCTGAAATGGCGCTGCTGTTCGGCAAGGCATTCGGACAGTCCGCGCAGTACTGGATTAACTTGCAGACGGCTTATGACCTCAAGATGGCCGAAAAAGTGATTGGCCATAAGCTTGACACCATCCGCGCTTTTGCCGCATAACCTGTGCGCATCGGCAAAAAAACTTAATCCGAATACGTTAGTAAACTGTAATATCAGCGCGCTAAACCAGCGCAACATCAAAATACCAGGCGTGGTGGAAACCATATTTCCCCAAACCCCAGGTTTTCGGAAGCAGAACTAAGCAAATTAATAAGTTGAGGAATTATTGAAAGGTTCAACCATGCGCATCTTTCTGACTGGTGTTAGCTGTGTAGGCAAATCAACCCTCGGAAGAAAGATGGGCGACTCGGATATTGACAAGGAGTTGAGTTTATTCTTGGACTCTCTGGGCGAATTTAGTGTATCTGCCATTAAAGAAAATTCGTTTACCTTTTATCATATTTTTTTTTCTAATGGTTTGCTGGCGGCGATCATCAGTGAATGAGCATGAATCAAATCATGCGTGAGAGAAACAACGTTTTTCTTCACTTCACAAACTCCCACCGCCCCGCTTTTTTGCCGCCTGTGCGCTGTAATATACCTTTGCTCTTAAGTTTGCTGGTATTATAGCGTATGCCGATTTCCGTCAATTTTAATTGTATTGCCATCTCTTTTTGTGTGATCGATGGATTCATTGCAATCAGTTTAATGACAGCTTTTTCCGTAATGGATAAATCTTTATCGATAGTTTTATCGATAGTCTTATCGATAGTTTTTCCCGCAGCCTTATCCGTAGCTTTATCCGGACTGGAATAAGAGGGCCTGTTAAACGCGGCGATGAAGAGCTGGGCGACTTCGCTGAATTGGACGGTGGGCTCTTCGGCCAGGATGAGCCGCATGCCCCGCCCCCAGGTTTCGACCATCTGAATCCGGCGAAGCAATTCTGCAATAAGGGGATTTCTGCGCTGAGACACATTGCCTTTGCGAATCTTATCAATGGTCAGACCGCCATACAACGTGCCGGGATTGCGAATTTCCACGCGATTTTTGAAAATGGCTATCTGCACATAATCCGGATCGTGATAGTTCCGATGACAAAAGGCGTTGATAATCGCCTCGCGCATGGCCGACACGGATATTTCAGGAACGTCCACACGATAGAGGCCGTCAAGCTTCATGCCGATATGAATGTTTTTCAGAATGTATTTTTGCGCTTCTTCGATGAGTTCCAGAATATCGCCGGTAAAGTCGTGCCGGTCGATAATGGTGGCCGTGTCCGTCGCGGCAAATACGGCGCACCGCATCTGCAAAGACGGTTTTCTGGCAAAAAAGAGCAAGGCGGCGTTAAGTAATTGTCCGTCCTTGATGAGTCCCAGTTTCTCCATGACGTTGGAAACGTTGTCCCAATTCAGGCCGGCGCGTTTTACGAAAGCTTTAATCTTTTTATCGCTTAAATCTTTAATGGATGCGGAGCAAGGCTGATTGTCCCAACGTATCGCCTCACGGTTGCGGGCAAGGATAAGGTTTTCCAATTCTTTCGCGGTCAGATGCCTGTCTTCATCAGCAACGCGCATATAGGCTCTGCCGTATGCAAAATAAGGTTTTTCTTTTCCAGAAAAAGAGATTTTGATGCAGGTTTTGCCCTTATGTTCTTCTTCGGCGATCTGCGGGTAAATCCGGGGTTCAATGTGTGCGGCAATGGATTGCGAAATATCGCGGAGCGTCTTTTCATTGACGGCAAGATCTTCGGGCTTGCCATTGGGCGCGATACCAAACCAAAGTTCCCCCGCGCCATGCTTGTTGAGAATCGCCGAAATGGAGATCAGGCCTTCTTTGAGCGCGGTCAGGCTTTTTTTCAGCTCTACGGTTTCGCTTTCCTTAAACCCCATATCCGATTCCCTTCAGGTTTATGCGATCTCACAACACAACAGAGATACGGTTTACGGCTCGTGTTGTCTTTACTCATCAAAACCCATCAAGCTCAGCATTCCCGGTTGTTCCTTGCATCCCGGACAAAGACAAGAATCATCAACGTCGCTGCTGGATTGTTCAGCGAGTTCTCCCAATATCCCCACCGGGTTCTTGCTGCTGTCTTCATGAATGGGTTCGCCGCAATTACTGCGCAGTTTCATACACCTATCCTCATGATTATTCAAGCATTCATCCGGAAAAGAAATCCATTACGCTTTTCTTCGCCGCGGGCCAGTTGAACCAAGTAATCGGACAGACTGAAATCCTTTTGACGGCATTCATCATGAAACCGGCTCAGCCATGCGCCAGCGAGCTGTTGGTAACTGTGGCGGTCCCGGTAAACGCAACGGTTTTTGGGAGGATGCGATGCGAAGTCGGTGATGGCGTTGAACGCGGAATAGGCGTTTTCTCCAAGTTCCTGCACGTATTGGTAACACATGGCGCCCAGATGGCTGTAGAGTGATTTCCATTCATCCGTAATTTTCTGGTCTGTCGTAATGTTCCTGGGTTCGTTGATATGCAGAACGCCCTGGAGCAGCGGCAGGAAATAGGCGCGCGGTATGGCGCATTCACGAAGAACATTCATGTAGTCATTAAAAATGGTCTTAACCTTTTCAAGACGCGCATGATTAATCTCAAAAGTGATCTCCTCGCCTATATCCCTGGAAACGTGGGCATATTTGAAACGGATGATGGCCTCGGGAACAATCATACCGTTTTTGCAGACCTTGCGGTATAAACCGATGTCGAAAGTCAGAGCCCGCAGTCCGTTGTAGCTGTTTGTCACCCGGACAAACGGGCCAAATGCTTCGGGGCGGCTTTGTGGGGACACCAGGGAGAAGTCAAGCGCGGTGGTGTTGTGCATCAAGTCAATGTTACAATAGCTGCCGGTATGCGGCGCGTCGCTGGCGGTCACCTGCCATTCACCTGGTTTGGTTTCCGGAAAGGCCAGGCAGCAGCACTGGTATGCCCAGTCCAGCGCCTTGCTGTTGGGAACCATCCGGTAGCCCCGGCTTACGACACTCAGGACGCGGCCGCTTTCGGAATTCACCAGCGCCTTCTTGTCCGGCACTGGCAGGCGGCATTCGCCCGATTTTGTGGGAATGCTGACGAAAACCGGATGTTCTTCCACCGGGAACATGATGTCATCCAAATGGGTCAAACGCGGCATGGCTTCCCTCCT
>DFZJ01000044.1 GCA_002382045.1 Syntrophaceae bacterium UBA4059 | reverse complement strand
GGTAGCCTTTGGCTTCCAACCGGCAGCCATCATCATAAATCTGCGAGGCCTCATGGATCGCCGTTTTTTTGCCCGTCTGCCTTGCATGTTCAAACCGGGTATTCTTTAATCGATCATAAACATAGAAAAAAGAAATGCCTGCAAACTTGGCATCAAAGATCACCATGCCCAAGTAGTGCGTCGGGGTAATTATACCGAAGTGCTGCCATTCCTTCAGACGAAAATTCTTCCAGAAACCGGGCACGGGGAAAGCATACAGCGGCGCATCCTGCATATTGGCATTCCGGAAAGGCGTGCGGAAAGTACCGAAGTTAATCGATCCGTCTTTCTCCACCATTCGCGCGGGAGTTGCTTGAACCTTTCTCACCATCGTCCCTCCGGTTTTCAGCCGTACCGGAAAGTTCTAGGACGGAACTTTCGGCAATTTGGGGAAATTCTTATCCAGAGCGCCATTCCATTTATCAACCATCGCCTGGACACTTTCCATCAGTTCCGAGATGTCGCCTTCGATTGTGATGGAATGGATTTTGTCGCCCTGCCTGATGGCATTGACAATTTCCTGATCGATGTCGCTGACGACTTCGCCAAACACGGTGTGCTTGCCGTCCAGCCACGGCGTGGCCACATGGGTGATAAAGAACTGGCTGCCGTTGGTTTGGGGGCCCGCGTTGGCCATGGACAAAATGCCCGGCTTGCTGTGGCGCAGTTCCTTAACCAATTCATCCCCGAATTTATAACCGGGCCCGCCGCGGCCGTCGCCTTCGGGGCATCCGCCCTGAATCATAAAATCGGGAATCACCCGGTGAAAGTTTAAATTATTGTAATATCCGCGCCGCGCCAGATTGACAAAATTGCCCACCGTGACGGGCGCCTGATCCGTAAATAGCTTCAGCCGGATGGTGCCTTTATCGGTTTCAATAACTGCGATGAGTTTATTTTTCATGGTCATCTCCTTTTCAGATAGGTGGTAAAACTTTAAATATTATCGCCCCATAAGTCAAGGCAAAAACGAGAGCTTTGCACAGCTACCCTATTCGTCATTCCGGGCTCCTTGACTGGCGTATGCCGGTTGATCCGGAATCCAGGAAGTTTTTTATAATACTGGATTCCCGCACTCGTGACCTTTAGGTTATTCGCGGGAATGACATAATTGTTGGTTTTGTGTCGTTGTGCAAAGCTCTCAAAACATCTTGCAAAACTGACTCAAGTAAGTTAGGAAACTCCCATGAAAGCAAAAAGCCCCGTACAGAAAAACGCTGTGGTCAGTGTGGTCATAGGCAGCGACTCGGACCTGCCCGTTATGACCGAGGCCGTAAAAATTCTGGAAGCATTCGCTATCCCCCATGAGCTTTTTTTAACGTCCGCACACCGCACCCCGGAAAGAACGGCAAAGTTTGCCGAGGCTGCGGCCAAACGCGGCGTGAAAATAATCATTGTCGGCGCCGGCGCCGCCGCTCATCTGGCCGGCGTCATCGCCTCACAAACTCAGTTGCCTGTGGTCGGGGTGCCGATCGATGCCACGGCCCTTCATGGTCTGGATGCTCTGCTGGCAACCGTGCAGATGCCCGGCGGCATACCGGTCGCCACCATGGCCATAGGCAAAGCCGGTGCAAAAAATGCTGCTCTGTATGCCGTGCGCATTCTGGCGCTCGAAGATAAAAAGATCGCCTCAAAGCTATCCGCCTACATTAAAAAAATGGCGCTGGATGTGGAAAAAAAGCAGGAAACCCTTTCATGCCGGAAATCCTGAAAACCGACGGAGGCGTTTCTGAAAAAATCGCCCTATCCCGCGCAGTCGAAATTTTGAAGGCCGGTGGCGTCATCGCTTATCCGACGGAAACCTTTTACGGACTGGGCGCAGACGCGACCAACGAAAATGCCATCCGCAAAATTTACGATATCAAAGGCAGGAACTTCACCCATCCGATTTCCATCATCATCGCTGGCGAAGAAAATCTAACCCCGCTGGTTGACACAGTGCCGGCCTGCGCTTTAAAGCTGATCAAAGCATTCTGGCCGGGGCCGCTGACGGTCGTTTTTAAAGCTTCCGCTCAAATATCGCCCCTCCTGACGGCGCAAACCGGCAAAATCGGCATCCGTGTTTCCAGCAACACCTGCGCAACGGCGATTGCCCGGAAACTGGGAGGACCACTCACCGCAACAAGCGCTAATTTAGCAGGCGCGCCCGAATGCTCCACCGTCTCCGAAGTCATCACGCAAATCGGCGATAGAATTGACGCGGTTGTTGACGGGGGAAAAACAGCAGGCGGGGTGGGCTCTACCATCATCGATGTGACTGCTCACCCCCCGCAAATCCTGCGCGAAGGGGTCATCAGCCGCCATTTAATGATGAAACCGTAAATTTTTTTATTGACATTTCCTTCAATTAGGTTTGTTGGCGGCAGAGAGCATGATGCAAAAAGTGGCGGCGTTAATCCTTATTTTTGTATTATCACTTGTCTTTAATTCTCTGGCCTTGGGCACGGCCATCAAAACGCATCGGCCCGTGCATCTAACGCTTAGTTTTTTAGGGGGTTACGATACCAACATTATTTCCAAACCCAGAAGTGATACCCTTGCTGCGGGTCTCGACAACGAGAAAGGCGCCACGCTCAGCTCGTCGGTCCGGGTTGACTTTACGCCCCGGATAGAAGGTCCCTGGCTTTTTATACGATCGCCCCGGCAATAAAGTTTCTGGTGAATCAAACAAACATTGTTGAATTTTCCATCGGCTACGAAAAGAAAAATTACTACCACCAGAAAGGTCTTGGTCAAGACAATGAGCGAGACACGGTCGGGCCAAAGGCCTATTTGAGCTGGATATGGTTATACATGCCCAACGGCTTTTTCAATCTGCGCGCTGAATATAATGAAGAACATGCCGATGGCGCCTATTGGGAAAACAATGGCGTCAGACTGACCGGCAACCTCAGCATCCCGCTTCTCCCCCAGGAAACAGCCAAGAGATTTGGTCTGCTGAGCCTCCAGTTAACCGGCGCCGGACCATCCGGCATGTTTACCGGTACGGCTGCGGGTATTGTCCGGTAAGGTAACACTTCTACAGAAGGAAACCTGCAAGTTTTCCGAGCACAGGCCACAAGGAAGGCGCGTTGATGAACGCGCCTTCTTTTTTTAATCAAGCTCTGCCTTATCGTGTTTAACTATTCAAAGATAATACTGTGGACATCAGCCTTCCGAACCGGAACTGTAATGATCTGCCCGTTGAGCAACCTTACTTTCATCTGCCCGGCTGCATCCGCAATACCTGCTTCCACCACCTCGACCACTTTATAGCGCTCATCCGTCAGCCAGAGATTCCTCTTTCCTTTGTAGCCCATATCCAGTTTGACGATGCCGTGGGATTGAAGGCCTCCAAGCACGGTCTGCCCGTTCACCATTTCAAAGCTTAAAACCGAAAGCTTTGTCCCACCACCGGTCATATAGCTCTGCCCCGGAACATGGGTAATTCTTTTGATGTCTTTTATGGGCAGTTTGAAGTAGGAGCCCGACTTATCGAGGCAGGATATTTCCGGAGCGCTTTCGTAAGCGGCAATAACACCCACCAGTTCCGTACCGTCTTTTTCCAC